>NZ_JBNJOJ010000002.1:0-269386 GCF_050113655.1 Vibrio sp. TRT 29B02 | reverse complement strand
CGAGAGCAATAAAACCAAAGGCAAAGAAATACCCCAATAAAAAGAAAGCCAGTCAGCTTAACTGACTGGCATTAGCCGAAAGGCTCCTTTTTTATGTTTCGTTCATGGCTAGTGGTAATACCAATCTCTGCAAGATGTTTTGTTAAATGTAGTTTTTCATTGCACACATTGTTCAATTTTTGTCTAAAATTGTAGGCAAGTGTTTGTTGGAACTGGTATTACTTACTATAATAAGTGATAAATTACTCTATGAGGGCAACTATGACTAAGTCTGAATTGATCGAAAGACTCTGTGCAGAACAGACTCACCTTTCGGCTAAAGAGATTGAAGATGCTGTAAAAGATATTTTAGAGCATATGGCTTCAACACTGGAAAGTGGCGACCGAATTGAGATTCGTGGTTTTGGTAGTTTCTCTCTTCATTTCCGCGAGCCACGTGTGGGACGTAATCCTAAAACAGGTGACAAAGTAGAGCTTGAAGGAAAATTTGTTCCTCACTTTAAACCTGGCAAGGAATTGCGTGAGCGAGTAAACATCGGTTAGTAACTCGAATTGACTGTAAAATGAGCGGCATACATAGCGTATGCCGCTTTTTTATCATTCGAATTACAGAGATAACCATGGTTTGTTTGATGCTTTTACTGCATAATCGTAACGGCAGAACTTATCTTAGGTGATGGACTATGAAAATTATAAAAATCGTTCTTGTACTGGCCCTATTTTTGATTGCACTGGCCTTAGGCTCTCAGAATCAAGCGATTGTAACATTTAACTATTTGTTAGCTCAGGGAGAGTTCCACCTGTCCACACTGTTGGGTGGTGTGTTTATTGTTGGTTTCCTTCTGGCATGGCTAATATTTGGTAGTTTGCATCTTAAATCTCAGTTGCAAGTACGCAAACTAAGAAAACAGTTAACTAAGCTCTCTCCAGCAGCAAGTGAACCAACTCAAGGCAAAGCTTAAAAGTCGTATTAGGTAGGCTGTCACTCGATGTTAGAAATCCTGTTCTTGTTATTGCCAATCGCAGCCGCTTACGGCTGGTATATGGGTAATCGCAGCGCCCAGCAAGACAAGCAGAAACAATCCAATCAAATCTCACGTCAATATGTGACGGGTTTGAACCTGCTTTTATCGGATCAGTCTGATAAGGCGGTCGACCACTTTATTGAACTTCTCCAAGTCGATAACGAAACGATTGATACTCACCTGGCTCTCGGAAACCTATTTCGATCGAGAGGGGAAGTTGACCGAGCGATTCGTATTCACCAAAACCTCATCTCCCGTTCTGGGTTAACCATCGACCAAAAAAACATTGCTTTGCAGCAATTAGCAAAAGATTACATGGCTTCGGGTTTTCTTGATCGTGCTGAAAAAATCTTTGAGCAGTTGGTTGATGAACCGGATCACCGTGAAGCAGCGCTACAGCAACTGGTCGCTATCTATCAACAGACTCGAGAGTGGAATAAGGCAATCAATTATGCCTCTCTACTCGTTAAGATGGGTCGTAAACGAATGCGTACCAGTATTGGTCACTTTTGGTGTGAATTGGCGATGCAGGAAAAAGCGGAAGGACATGACGCTCAGGCAATGCAGTACTTCAAACGTGCATTAGCGGAAGACCCAAAGTGTGTACGAGCTTCTATCGCTTTAGGAAAACTCTATCTAGACGTTGAAGACTATCGCAGCACCATTGAGTATATGGAGCGTGTCTTAGAGCAAGATAGCGATTTTGTTAGTGAGGTTCTCCCAACACTAGCGGAATGTTATCACCATCTTGGCCAAGAAGATGAGCTACTGAGCTTTTTGCGCCAGTGTATCGTCAATAAAGTCGGTGTATCAGCGGAGCTGATGCTGGCTCAACTCGTTGCTCAACACGATGGTGTCGGCGCCGCTCAAGAGCTATTAACGCGACAGTTGGTAAAAAACCCTACGATGAAGGGCTTCTACCGTCTGATGGACTACCATTTAGCAGAGGCTGAAGAAGGTCGGGCAAAGGCCAGTTTAGGTACGCTACAAAAACTGGTTGGTGAACAGTTAAAAGTGAAACCGCATTATCGATGCCGTAAATGTGGTTTCTCGACCCACTCAATGTATTGGCATTGTCCCTCGTGTAAGGGGTGGGGAACGATTAAGCCAATCCGTGGGTTGGATGGTGAATAGTTTTTATGGGCTTGACCCATTACAAAATGGCAGCGGTGATCCCGCTGCTTTTTTTCGATTTATTTATAGTTAGGAGATGAAATGATCGACCAAAAAGTAATTGTTGCACTGGATTATGACAACCAAGCCGATGCACTCGCTTTTGTTGATAGAATTGACCCAAGCTCATGTCGTCTAAAAGTCGGCAAAGAGATGTTTACCTTATTTGGTCCTGACTTCGTCAAAGAACTGCACAAACGTGGCTTTTCAGTCTTCCTAGACCTCAAATTCCACGACATTCCTAACACGTGTTCGAAAGCGGTTCGTGCGGCAGCTGAAATGGGAGTGTGGATGGTTAACGTCCATGCGAGTGGTGGGGAGCGTATGATGACCGCTTCGAGAGAGATTCTTGAGCCTTATGGTAAAGATCGTCCGCTACTTATTGGTGTGACTGTACTCACCAGCATGGAGCAAAGCGACCTTGCAGGCATTGGCCTTAATATCGCGCCGCAGGAACAAGTAATTCGTTTGGCCAATTTGACAAAAAATTCAGGCCTGGATGGTGTAGTCTGTTCCGCACAAGAAGCATCAATGCTGAAAAGTGAGCTGGGTAAGGCGTTTAAGCTGGTCACTCCTGGCATTCGTCCAGCCGGTGCGGCAGTGGGAGACCAGAAACGTATCATGACACCAGTCGATGCTATCGCGGCTGGCTCAGATTACTTGGTTATTGGTCGTCCAATTACCCAAGCCGCCGATCCTGCCGCAGTGTTGGCAAATATCAATGCGACACTTGTGTAAAGATTGATTGTGCTAAAAAGCCAGCATTCGCTGGCTTTTTTGTCACTCATCTAAGGCTAAATGCAATCTGGAACGCCACTGTGGAACTTGAAGTCGCTATCGGGAGAAGTAATTAGCTCTGCTTCAATCTGACCGAAGTAAGCCACTCTCTCACTGATGTCTTTGTCAGCAATCTCTTCTGCAAGCGTTAAATAGTCCTGATAGTGACGCGCTTCTGAGCGTAAGAGAGAGACATAGAACTTGCCAATATCCTCATCCATATGCGGTGCGAGTTTAGCGAATCGTTCACACGATCGAGCTTCTATATATGCGCCGATGATTAACTTATCGATCAAGCTTTGAGGCTCATGCGTTGCCATGCTGCTAATTAACCCCTTTGCATAGCGACTCGCATGGACAGGCTCATAGGCTATATCGCGCTTGTCCATGATTTCCAAGACTTGATAAAAATGGTGTAACTCTTCTTTAATCAGCATCACCATTTTGTCGATAAGATCTTGGCTGTAAGGCGAATCAGATTTGGCCATGATCGTTTTCGATATTTGGCTTTTCCCTTTTAATGTTTCCAGACTTCCCATTTTGCGATAGGCGAAGTTTTCGTAGGGTTTGAACCAATCTAAGAGGCTATGTGCGCTTTCCTTATCGACAGCGTACTTGCGGATTAGGTACATCGCGGACTGTCCGGCCTTGAGCTCGCAAAGGAGGTGGTCGATGAGTACCACCTTTAGGTTTTCGGGTTTGCGGGCTTCCACAACCCATGCATCGGGCGTAGAACAGTGTAAGAAGCCGTTTATCGGCTCTAACAAGGTTTGGTATTGGTTTAACTCAATCATCTTGAACAAATCTGTCAATTGAAATGAAAAAGGCCGCAACAGCGACCTTTAGAGGATGTGTAATGGCAGTTATATTACCATTTTTTCTTCTCACCAAAGAGCGCATCCATATCGTTTTTACGTTGGTCTTCTTCGATTTGGTGTAACTCTTCAGCGTTTCGAGTTTGTCTTTTCGATTCAAGGTCGTCGTACATTCCTTGAAGTTTTTCGCGTGCTTGATTCGAATAGTTGTCATTTTTGGTGCTAAGAGCATCAAGTCCTTTACGAAGCAGTTGCACAGCAGTACCCGGTTGACCACGTACGATAGCATCATTTGAACGTTTGATGACGTTTTCAATGTTGATGCGTATCTGGATGGTTTCCAAGCGAGCATTTTCGGTAACGTAGGCCTGAGTTTCAAAGCGACCTTTGTTGTGTTCACTACGGATAGTATCGCGAAGGCGTTTAACCAGTTTAAGCATAACAATCGCTTGCTTATCACTGCTTGGCACTTTAAAGGTTGTACTCTCGCCACCTTGGTAATTTTCGTCAAGTTGTTTGATCTGTTGTTTGACGTGTTCGACGCGTTGTTCAAGCTGTTTATTCTTTGGATCCAGCTCATGCATACTTTGTAGTGCGTCTAAGATACGGGTGTTTAGACACACCAATAACTCCTTACTATAAGGCATATGGTGTGCGTGACCGATTAATTCTTCTGTTGCATCTATGATTTGAAGATAGCGCGAACTCTCCTGCTTCCGTGCAGTTTCAGCTTTGACTTTGTATTGAAGCATTATGTTATAGCCCAATACCAAGACAAGTAAGATGGCAACTAAAGCTATGATTAACCCTATATTCATAAATTCCGTATCTTATGTTTTATTTTTTTACTGGCTAGCAAGCAAGCATACACGATTCTAATCACTCCCTGCACCTGTTTTGTATTATCGCTCAAATGTTCGATTTTATTAATGAAAAATACCAATGCAAGGTTGATTCTGCGTATTTGATTGCAAAATAGCCACAAGCCTCTGCTTTTATGCGGCTTGATAACGATTGGACTATCAATTTGAACCCATAGGCGTTATAACTAAATATTATAAACTATGTTCGCTCGCTATGGGGCGTAGAGTAAGGGATTACGAGGTCGAGAATGAAATTACAACAATTGAAGTATATTGTTGAGGTCGTTAACCATAACTTAAATGTATCAGCTACTGCGGAAAGTCTGTATACGTCTCAGCCGGGCATCAGTAAGCAGGTACGTTTGCTGGAAGATGAGCTGGGTATTCAGATCTTCGAACGCAGTGGAAAACACCTTACTCAAGTGACGGGGGCTGGTGAAGATATTATTCGCATTTCTCAGGAAATCTTAGCTCGTGTCGAAAGCATCAAAGCCGTTGCCGGTGAGCATACCCATCCTGAGATGGGAACCCTCAATATCTCGACGACACACACTCAAGCTCGCTATGCGCTTCCTGACGTTATTAAAGGATTTACCGCTCGTTACCCTAAAGTATCACTCCATATGCACCAAGGTACGCCATCTCAAATGTCAGAGGCGATTGCCAAGGGTACTGCTAATTTCGCCATTGCGACGGAAGCACTGCACCTTTACCAAGATGCGATCATGCTGCCTTGTTACCACTGGAATCGTTCCATTGTTGTGCCAAAATCCCATCCTCTGGCACAGAAGGAAAAGGTGACCATTCAAGATCTGGCTTCCTATCCGTTGGTGACGTACGTATTTGGTTTTACAGGTCGCTCTGAGCTGGATACTGCGTTCAATAAATATGGCCTAACACCGCGAGTTGTCTTTACCGCTACAGACGCAGACGTGATCAAAACGTACGTGCGCATGGGGATTGGCGTTGGTGTTATTGCGAGTATGGCGATCGACAAAGAGCAAGACACTGATTTGGTCGCAATTGATGCGAGTCATATCTTTGGTGCTAGCACCACAAGTATTGGTTTCAGACGCGGCACCTTCTTACGCAGTTACATGTTCGACTTTATGGAACGTTTTGCTCCGCATTTAACACGTCCAGTTGTTGAGCGGGCGTTGTCGCTTAAATCGAGCGCAGAAATCGAAGAAATGTTCAAAGATATCGACCTTCCTGTTCGTTAAGCGACTACCATCTCTAGTGACTTCCCTCTACACTACGCACACTGGGGGGAAGTCATGCATACTCAATTCAAATCACTCGATCAGTTTCTAACGCGAAATCAGCAATATTGGCGTTTTGAGGCTTTCATTTCATGTTTCGATAGCCATTTGCCCTGGAAAGAGTCTAATCCACAGCTGTGTGCTTGGTTAGACGGCTTGAGCCCAAAAGAAATTGAAGGCTATAAACAGAATAACCTAAGCCTTATTAACGCCTTAACGCCTTATCTGGCTTGTGTTGAGCAAACTTCCCAGTGGACGACATTGCCCTCTATCGACAAGCAGGGGTTAGCACTAGCGCGTGGTGTCGAAAATGGTGTCCCAGGGCGTAAGCTTGAGCAAATCCTCTCCATGGGAGAGGCGGCGCTGCGCGATCATCACGGTAGCGAATGGTTAGAGTGGTGCTCAGGTAAGGGATTTCTCGGCAGAATACTCGCGAGTCAAACCCAGCATAAGGTGACCAGTTTTGAGTTTCAGCAAATGCTTTGTGATGCGGGGCAGTTTGAAGCGGACAAACACAACCTGCCGATGCATTTTGTTCAGGGCGACGCGTTGAGTCGCGATGCACAACAGGTATTCAGTTCAAGTCAGCACGCCGTCGCTCTGCATGCTTGCGGAGATCTGCATATATCGCTTCTTAATCATGCTACCGACAAGAGGCTACCAGCGATTACTTTTTCTCCCTGTTGCTATCATTTGATCGCCAATGAGCACTATCAAGCACTCTCTATCCAAGGGAAACAATCTAAGCTTGGGTTAAGCAAGTCTGAGCTGCGGATCCCCCTTCAAGAAACAGTCACTGGCGGCGAGCGGGTGAGAAGGCACCGAATCGAAGAGATGTCATATCGTCTTGGTTTTGATCTGCTGTTACGTAATGTGCTGGGATTCGAACGCTATCAACCTGTGCCAAGTATTAAGAAGTCGCAGCTTTCTCAAGGCTTTGAAGCGTTTTGTCGTTGGGCGAGTGATAGTAAAGGTATCCTTCTACCGGATGTTGATTTTAGTCATTTTGAACAATTAGGCTTGGAAAAGTATTGGCAAATGGAACGCATCAGTTTGATTCAGCAACCATTCAGGCGATGTTTGGAAATGTGGCTAGTGCTGGATAAGGGACTTTTCCTTAATGAGAACGGCTATCGCGTTCAAATCTCGGAGTTTTGCTCACGAGAGATGACTCCCCGTAACATACTGATTCATGCTGTGAAAGTGTAGATAGCAAGGTGGCGTCTCTTTTTGTTACTCCAATGTTAAAACGTGCTTTTCTTTTGTACAGCTTGCTGGTAATAATAATTGATGCGCACATAAAGTGTGCAATTTATAAATACAAAACAGAACTTCACACAACATATTATTGCTTATACCAGCGCCATTAATTGTGTACTCAGGTTATTGCTAGGCAGAAGGGACTGAGAGCACCGTACCAGTGGCGGTTACTTTGTCATTCTTATGGCGTCATCACCGTAATTTAGTGATTGCACTCTTGGCCTCGAAGAATGTTTAGATAGTCAGTGGCGTTGGTACGACATCAAGGAGTCAAGATGAAAGCAGGAAAAGCTATTGCGACCGCCGTTCTCGCAGGTGTTACGTTACTCTCATCAACCAGTATCATGGCAAAAACGGCTAAGGTAGCCGTATCACAAATTGTCGAGCATCCCGCGCTAGACGCCACTCGCCAAGGTCTAATCGACGGGCTAAAAGCCAAAGGTTACGAGCAAGGCAAAAACCTAGAATTCGATTACAAAACTGCACAGGGCAATCCTGCTATTGCGGTTCAGATTGCGCGTCAATATGTGGGTGAAAAACCGGATGTTTTAGTTGGTATCGCGACTCCTACTGCCCAAGCACTCGTTTCAGCTACTCGTACGATCCCAGTTGTATTTACCGCGGTTACTGACCCAGTTGGTGCGAAGTTAGTTAAGACATTGGAACAACCAGGTAAGAACGTGACTGGTCTATCCGATCTCTCTCCCGTCAGCCAGCATGTTGAATTGATCAAAGAGATTCTTCCACAGGTCAAATCTATCGGCGTGGTATTCAACCCAGGTGAAGCGAATGCGGTGACGTTAGTAGAACTTCTAAAACGCAGCGCACAAGAGCAGGGCATTCAAGTTATCGAAGCGACGGCTCTGAAAAGTGCTGACGTGCAATCTGCTACGCAAGCTATCGCAGCGAAGTCAGATGTGATTTATGCGCCAACAGACAACACGGTAGCGAGTGCGATTGAGGGTATGATTGTTGCGGCTAATCAGGCTAAGACACCAGTATTGGGTGGTGCGACTTCATACGTAGAAAAAGGCGCCATTGCGAGCTTAGGATTTGACTACTACCAAGTGGGTGTTCAAACCGCGGATTATGTTGCAGCGATCATTGAAGGTGCAGCGCCTGGTTCGCTTGATGTCAAAGTGGCAAAGGGCTCAGATCTGGTTGTTAACCAAAGCGCAGCGACCAAACTTGGTGTGGTGATTCCACAGTCTGTACTAGACCGTGCGACAAGCGTGAAATAAACCAATCCCCCAAGCAACCGCGTTGCTTGGGGGTGTGAGTCTTTAGCAGAAAAGGGAGTTATTATGTCTGCTTTTGCATTTTTTGGCGCTTTGGAAATTGGCTTACTGTATGGTCTCGTAGCCCTCGGCGTTTATCTCACCTTTCGCGTGCTTGATTTTCCTGACTTAAGTGTAGATGGTAGCTTTCCTATGGGAGCCGCCGTTGCCGCTACTGCAATTGTTGCCGGTATCAATCCGTGGTTGGCGACCTTGATGGCGATCGTAGCGGGTGCTGCGACTGGCTGGGTGACCGCGTTTTTAGCGGTTCGCTGTGGAATCCTCCATCTTTTGGCATCGATATTAACGATGATCGCGGCCTTTTCGATCAATATCCGCATCATGGGTAGACCAAACTTAGCTTTGCTTGGTGAGGAGACTATTCTGACCCCGTTTGAGGCGTACGGCGATCCTATGTTAGTTCGCCCACTGTTGGTCGGCATATTGGTGTTGGTTTCTGCCTGGCTGGTGGTACGTTTACTAAACAGCGACTTCGGACTAGGCCTACGCGCGACGGGAGTCAATGCCCGCATGGTTTCAGCGCAAGGGGCGAGCACATCCTTTTATACCTACTTTGGTCTGGCGTTATCCAATGGTTTTGTTGGCTTTGCTGGGGCTTTGTTTGCTCAAACGAACAGCTTTGCTGATGTGACTTCTGGTGTCGGGACTATCGTGGTTGGTTTGGCTGCGGTGATACTCGGTCAAACGCTTATTCCAGGAAGAAAAATATGGGTGGCTGTTGTTGCAGTTATCGTCGGTTCAGTGCTCTACCGTCTGGCGGTCGCATTTGCACTCAGTTCAGGGATGTTCGGATTGCAAGCCTCAGACCTCAACTTGGTCACGGCAGTTCTGGTGGCAGCAGCGCTGATTGCGCCCAAGATTAAAGGTAACCTTAAATCAAAAAAGCTTAGCCCTGCGATGGAGAGTAAAAATCTATCTAAGCAGGATAAAGAGTCAGGAGAAGTAGCATGATTCGTCTAGAAGATATTCAGGTGACGTTCAATCCAGGAACCATCTTAGAAAATCGTGCTTTGCGTGGTGTTTCTCTTGAGGTTCCGGAGCACCAATTCCTAACCGTGATTGGTTCGAACGGTGCAGGTAAATCAACGCTGCTTGGAGCTGTTACCGGTGAAACGCCAATGATCGGTGGACGCGTAGTGATTGATGAACTCGATGTTACTCGTCAAACAGTGGACCAGCGAGCCAAGCAATGTGCTCGAGTGTTTCAGGATCCTTTAGCTGGTACGTGTGGAGAGTTGACGATTGAAGAGAATATGGCACTCGCATATATGCGTGGTAAAAAGAGAGGGTGGAATCTTTCTCTTTCATCTCAGCGTCGCAAACTTTTTCAGGAGCGTATCAGTATCCTAGGGCTAGGATTGGAAGACCGTTTAGGTGACAGCATTGGCCTATTATCGGGCGGCCAGCGTCAAGCAGTGAGCCTTGTGATGGCGACGCTTTCCGATAGCAAATTATTGTTATTGGATGAACATACAGCAGCGCTGGATCCACGTATGGCTGCGTTTATTATTGATTTGACGAAGAAAATTGTTTCGGAGTTCAACCTCACTGTGATGATGGTTACTCACTCAATGAAAGACGCGTTAGCTTGTGGTGACCGTACCGTGATGCTTCACCAAGGCGAGATTGTTCTCGATGTATCCGGTGAACAGCGAGCGAATATGCGAGTTCCAGATCTTTTAGAGATGTTTTCTAAGGTTCGTGGAGAAGAACTGGCGGATGATAGCTTATTGTTAAATTAACGAGTTGCTGACAAATGGCTACCGAAATATCCACCAAATCTATGAGATAATATCAATCTGGATATCTACTAAACCCATCAATTATATTACAGTATTGATGGGTTTAGTTTTAGTGAGGAAATAGATGCAGGTTGACAGGCACTTTAGTTTAAAGTTTGTATTTTTAGCACCTATGGTTTGGTCCTTAGTCGTGCTTGCATTGACGCTAAAAAACCATTATGACGCCGTTAATCGCGATATCGATGATGAATACACTCGTGTCGTTGAGGCAACTTCTCGCGCCGCTAAAGTCGTTGCCGCGATAGACTATAGCTTTTCCAACCATGATAAGAACGCAAACTTTATGCTGCTTGAACATAATCGTCGAATTGTCGAGGGCTTATGTCAGATGTGGCCGATTGACGCTCTACTGAGATCCGAAGGGCGGGATTATGACATTCCCGCTGTCGACATTAACTATATGTTGGTTGGCAGAGAAAGCCTTTGTACTCCGGGTAGTGACATCTATCAGCGAGTTTCCAACCAAGTGTCACTTGCTCCAATTTTGTCATTCTTACACGATATCGATGGGTATCTGCTAGGCATTCACTATATCGACAGAGCAGGCTATGTAATGTCTTCGCCTGATGATTATGCAAAGAGTCTGACGGTGGAATTACTCGACACCATTCAAGCTCGCCCATACTGGCACGTGACCGCCAGTAACCGAGATAAAATTACTTTGTCTGGGCCAGCCCCAATCATTGCAAGCAATGACACCATTTTGAGTATGACGATGCCAGTCTACCTAAATGATGTGCATCAGGGGATGCTGTCATTAGATATCTCTTACCAACGTCTGCTCGCAACCCAAGGCAAATTAGCGGGCGAACTGCATATCCTAAACACCAGTGACCTCTCTCCACCTGACAATGCGTTTAGGCTGAAAATGATTAACGTAGAAGGGGTAGCAAGCAACTATGCTCTCTATTATCTCTTTGATGTAAAAAAAGAGATTCGCCACTTTTTCTACTTTCAACGATACAGCCTTCTAGTGACGGCCTTTATCTATGTGTTCTCTGTTGTGGTGTTATTTTTGATCAATACGAGGGTTGAGCATGGTTATTTCAGAGAGCTTGCCGCGACAGATCCTATGACAGGCCTGCTAAATCGACGTGGCTTAGAAGCGTTTTTAACCAATAACGCCCTGCACGGTCACTATATCGCGCTCGGGGTTTTCGACATTGATGACTTTAAGAAAATTAATGATAACCACGGCCATGATGTTGGCGATACCGTTATTAAATATATGGCAGAACAGATTAGCCTAGGTATTCGTAGTAGTGATGCCGCGGCTCGAATTGGCGGCGAAGAGTTTGTGATTTATATGACTGGAAACGCGATAGAGCCGCTGAAGAAAAGTATGCTCAGGGTAAGGAACGATATTTGCCAGCATTCACAGGCGGCTGTAGAAAACGGTTTCACTGTGTCTGGTGGTGTTGAAGTGGTTGAAGCTGAAGGAGCAAGCAGCTTCGAAGTGTTATTCAAAGCTGCTGATGAAAAGCTTTATCAAGCGAAAAACGCCGGTAAAGATCAGTTGGTGTTCTAAGCTGCGACGAGTGTATCTCGGTATCGGGTGATATGCTCAACAATGGGTGCAGCTTTGTTGTAGGTGCGAATTTCTCTAAATAGCGTATCTGCTTGTGGATACTGATGACGTAAATACGCGAACCACTGCTTAACTCGGTTAGGGTAGTAAAGACCTTTGTCGCCTTTCATTTCGTACTGAGAATACACCAAGAGCAGTTCAACAACTTGTGACCAAGGCATCACCGCATGATCATGTTTGACCACATTGCCCAAATTCGGCACGTTGAACGCACCACGGCAGACCATTAAAGAGTCAACTCCAGTAGTGTCAATGCAGGCTTGACCATCTTGATAATTCCATATCTCACCATTGGCAATCAGCGGAATATCGAAACGTTGGCGAATTTTGTTGATGTACTCCCACTTGATTTCGCTCGCTTTGTAGCCACCCGTTTTGGTTCTGGCATGGACGGTCAATTCATTTGCCCCGGCACTTTGAATCGCGTCGACGATTTCGAAGCAGTCTTCAGGGTTGTCCCAGCCCAAACGAATCTTAGCTGTGACAGGAATATCTGAGCTAACCGCTTCTCGGCATGCTTTAACCACATTGTGAATCAACTCAGGATGTTGCAGCAATGCCGCGCCCCCTTTGCTTTTGTTGACGAGTTTAGCCGGACAGCCAAAGTTGAGGTCAATGCCTTTGGCACCAAGTTGTGCAGCACGAACGGCATTTTCAGCCATCCAGTGTGGATCTTGACCAAGCAGTTGTACATGTACAGGAACCCCAGATTTTGTCTGAGAGCCTTGTAGTAACTCTGGACACAGGCGGTGAAAGACGTGATCAGGCAAGAGTTGATCGACAACACGGACGAATTCAGTGACACACAAGTCATAGTCATTGATATCCGTTAAGATCTCTCGCATTAAGTGATCTAACACGCCCTCCATAGGCCCCAGAACTACACGCATAAATTACACCTCAGATTTAGGAGGCGTGATTTTAGAGGTATTAGCCGATAAAGTCATCCCTCAACTAAGATTGTGCAAAGCCAATGAGAAAAAAGAAAAGGCTAGCCACCAAATGTTGAGACTAGCCGTGACGGAAACAGTAGCAAAAATTTCAGCAAGGTATGGTCATCGAATCAGGGAGGGAAGTCTCGAAGTGACCGCAGACCTTGCATAGGGTTATAATGTCGCTAAACAACGATTAACACTAGAACAAGAAAATGAAGTATCAAATTCTGACACTCGAAGACTCAATTACTGCCGAATCACCACTCTTTATTGAAGGCTTAACGCTCGCGGCCAATATGGCAACCAAACCTTTAGCCCCAGAAAGTTGGCTAGGGTCGGTTTTTACTGAGCGTGCATTAGAGGTGAGACCGAGTATCGAAGCGCACATTCATCAGCAATACGCTTATTTGCAGCGAGGTGAATACTCGCTATTGAACTTACTCGAACCTGAACGCCAAGTCGAACAACTGGCTGACTTCGCAGAAGGCTTTATGACCTTGTGGCCGACGGTCGAAGAGCAGTGGATGGAGACCAGTGTAGGAGATGGAACACTGCGTATGCTTCAGGCGATGTTAACGACGTTTATGTTAGCGGTTGATGAAGAGCAAACTCGCAGTCAAATGCAAGCGTCGGGCATTGAAACCCCACCGTTACTGAGTGACTTTATTGACCAAATAGACCTGATGATTGCTGAAGTAGCGCAAGCCGCTGATGCAGCAATGACAGGTGCCAAAGCTCAAAGCGTTAACCCATACAAAAACATTGGTCGTAACGATGAATGTCCGTGTGGCAGCGGTAAAAAATTCAAGCAGTGCTGCGGAAAATAAACAAAATTGATCGAACAAAGTTAACCTTGTTCGGTCATATTAGAACGAATTAGAAGTTATAAGTGGTACGTACGCGACCAATTAGGGTAACAATCGAATGAAAAAATTTGCTGTATTACTAATGATGAGTTTTTCCGTTATGGCTGCGCCTAAAGATGAGCTTAGCCAGCGACTACAAATGAACGATGGATTCAGTGCTGATTTTTCTCAACAGCTGATCAGCCCTGAAGGCGACGTTGTGATGGAAGGTCAGGGTAATGTAGAGATCGCACGTCCGAGTCTATTTCGTTGGACGACAACCGCTCCGGACGAAAATGTCTTGGTGTCTGATGGCAAGAGCCTGTGGTATTACAGCCCATTCATTGAACAAGTGAGTATCTATTGGCAAGAGCAAGCAACAGAGCAAACCCCCTTTGTTCTTCTGACTCGCAATCGCGCGAGCGACTGGGATAACTACAAGGTTGAACAACAAGGGAATACCTTCACCTTAACGCCAACCGCAGCGGACAGCAATCAAGGTCAATTTAAGATAAAAATCGACCCTCAAGGTAAGGTGGAAGGGTTTAGTGTGGTTGAGCAAGATGGCCAGCAAAGTACGTTTACGTTCAACAATGTCCACCTTGGCAAACCAAGTGCTGATCGTTTTACGTTCGCTATTCCACAGGGTGTAGAGGTCGATGACCAAAGGAACTAAGTGTGAGTAACTACACGTTAGACTTTTCGGGGGATGAAGACTTTCGCCCCCTTGCTGCCAGAATGCGCCCTCAAACACTCGAGCAGTATATTGGTCAGCAACATATTCTTGGCCAAGGCAAGCCGCTAAGACGTTCTCTAGAAGCTGGGCATATCCACTCGATGATTCTTTGGGGGCCGCCGGGTACAGGAAAAACCACTCTCGCTGAAGTGGCTGCCAATTATGCTAACGCAGAGGTTGAGCGTGTCTCGGCCGTCACTTCGGGTGTAAAAGAGATCCGTGCTGCCATTGACAAAGCTCGTGAGTATAAACTGGCTGGTCGACGCACCATCTTGTTTGTTGATGAGGTACATCGCTTCAACAAATCCCAGCAAGATGCGTTTCTCCCTCATATCGAGGATGGCACGGTAACCTTTATTGGCGCAACAACTGAAAACCCCTCTTTTGAACTCAATAACGCCTTGCTATCACGTGCCCGCGTTTACAAACTGACGTCGCTCGCTAAGGAAGATATCCGTCTGGCGCTTGAACAAGCCATTAATGACGAAGAGCGTGGTTTAGGTGGGGTAGAGGCTGAGTTTGTCGACAACGTTCTTGATCGTTTATCTGAACTTGTCAACGGTGATGCCCGCATGTCCCTAAACTATCTTGAGCTGCTGTATGATATGGCTCAAGAAGACGCGCAAGGTAAAAAACAGATCACTTTGGCTTTGTTGGCGGAAGTGGCCGGGGAGAAGGTCTCTCGTTTCGACAACAAAGGAGACATCTGGTACGACTTAATTTCAGCGGTACATAAATCAATTCGAGGTTCCAACCCCGATGCCGCACTCTATTGGTCTGCTCGGATGATTGCAGCTGGCTGTGACCCTTTGTACATTGCTCGCAGGCTGTTGGCTATTGCGTCAGAAGATATTGGTAATGCCGACCCGCGTGCTATGCAGGTAGCCCTATCAGCATGGGACTGTTTTACACGAGTGGGGCCAGCCGAAGGCGAACGCGCGATTGCTCAGGCCATTGTCTATTTAGCATGCGCGCCAAAGAGCAATGCCGTCTATACCGCTTGGAAGCAAGCTCTGGCCGATGCGCATAACTTACCTGAGTATGAAGTGCCGCCTCATCTTCGTAATGCTCCCACCAGCCTGATGAAAGATCTTGGTTATGGCGCCGAGTACCGTTATGCCCACGATGAGCCAGGAGCGTATGCGGCTGGTGAGCAATATTTGCCACCAGAAATGTCGGGAAAAACTTACTACCAGCCAACCAATCGCGGCTTAGAAACTAAAATTGGCGAAAAGTTAGATTACTTGGCTAGTTTAGACGCAAAAAGCCCACAAAAACGCTATGAATAAGTGTCCATTTTAGATACATTTATTCGGTTAATATTTTTAGCGCTTGAGCATGAAGCTTGAGCGCGATTTCACTACTAAAAAAAGCATAGGATTAACAATGCTGGATTCTAAATTACTTCGTACAGAGCTGGATGAAACAGCTGCAAAACTAGCACGTCGTGGCTTTAAGCTAGACGTAGAGACAATCCGTACACTTGAAGAACAACGCAAGTCCATTCAAGTAGAAGTTGAAAATTTACAATCCACGCGTAATTCCATCTCCAAGCAGATTGGCCAGAAAATGGCAGCTGGCGATAAAGACGGTGCAGAAGAAATCAAGAAGCAAATCGGTACACTTGGTAGCGATTTAGACGCGAAAAAAGTCGAACTTGACGCGGTAATGGCGAAACTTGATGAAATTACTCTATCGGTTCCTAACCTGCCTGCAGATGAAGTGCCAGACGGTAAAGATGAAAATGACAACGTAGAGATTTCTCGTTGGGGTGAACCAAAAACTTACGACTTCGAATTGAAAGATCACGTTGACCTAGGTGAAATGGGCGACGGTCTTGATTTTGCGAGTGCCACTAAGATTACGGGTGCACGCTTTATCGTGATGAAGGGGCAGTTTGCTCGTCTTCATCGTGCAATTGCTCAGTTCATGCTTGATCTTCACACTGAAGAGCACGGCTACACAGAAATGTATGTGCCTTACCTAGTAAACTCTGACAGCCTATTTGGTACTGGCCAGCTACCTAAGTTTGGTAAAGACCTCTTCCACACAGAGCCGCTAGAAGAGAAAGTGAACGACGAAGAACCACGTAAACTGTCGCTTATTCCAACTGCGGAAGTTCCTGTTACTAACATGGTTCGTGACACGATTACCGATGAAGCAGATCTGCCACTTAAAATGACAGCTCATACGCCATGTTT
This sequence comes from Vibrio sp. TRT 29B02, assembly GCF_050113655.1. Lineage (NCBI taxonomy): Bacteria > Pseudomonadati > Pseudomonadota > Gammaproteobacteria > Vibrionales > Vibrionaceae > Vibrio > Vibrio sp. TRT 29B02. The sequence continues at coordinate 252,806 of NZ_JBNJOJ010000002.1, read as the reverse complement.
CCGTTCAGAAGCGGGTTCTTATGGTCGTGACACTCGTGGTCTTATTCGTATGCACCAATTTGACAAAGTTGAATTGGTACAAATCACTAAGCCGGAAGACTCAATGGATGCACTTGAAGAACTCACCGCTCATGCAGAGAAAGTTCTTCAACTGCTAGAACTTCCTTACCGTAAAGTGGTTCTGTGTACTGGTGATATGGGCTTCGGCGCTCGTAAGACTTACGACCTTGAAGTTTGGGTTCCAGCGCAAGAGACTTACCGTGAAATCTCATCTTGTTCAAACATGTGGGACTTCCAGGCTCGTCGTATGCAAGCGCGTTTCCGTCGTAAAGGCGAGAAGAAGCCTGAGCTTGTTCATACACTAAATGGCTCTGGCCTTGCTGTAGGTCGTACAATGGTTGCGATTCTGGAGAACAACCAAGAAGCAGATGGCCGTATCGCAATCCCAACTGTACTTCAGAAGTACATGGGCGGCGCAACGCACATCGGTTAATCGCGAGCGATATATAAAGCAAAAGGCGACTGATACAGTCGCCTTTTTTGTACCTGCGGGAAATAAAAAAGCCGACATAAGGTCGGCTTTTCTACAAGAGATGCTGGGGAGAGGTTAAATACTCATCTCACCACGAAGCACTTGCTGCATCTTAACCTTAACTTGTTCGTAGCTTAGACCTTGACTTAAAAGGTAATGCAGTTTCGCCAGCGCTGCTTCTGGCGTCATATCATAGCCACTGATCACGCCAGCTTCTGCTAAGGCACAACCCGTTGCGTAACCGCCCATATTGACTTTACCAGCGAGACATTGAGTCAGGTTGACGACGAGAACGCCACGCTGTGAAGCCTCTTTGAGGTGATTGAGTAGCTCGGGATTTTGCGGAGCATTACCGACACCGAACGTCAGCAAAATCATTGCATTGACAGGCTGAAGCAACGTGTTGCGAATGACTTCGTGAGAAATCCCTGGGTACATAGTAATCACGCCGATAGGCTGTGGTGTAATGTCGTGAACTTTAAACTCGCCTTCTGGTTTCTTACCGACTTCGATCTCACTGCTGATTTGAATATTGATACCCGCTTCTAGCAGTGGAGGTAGGTTTGGTGAAGTGAAGGCGTTAAAGCCATCAGCGTGAGATTTCGTACTGCGGTTGCCACGCATGAGCTTGTTGTTAAAGAACAGCGTCACTTCGTTAATCGGGTAATTCGCAGCAATATGCAGGGCATTTAGCAGATTGGCTTGACCGTCAGATCGCAGTTCAGCCAATGGAATTTGAGAGCCAGTGACAATGACAGGTTTACCCAAGTTTTCCAGCATGAACGATAGTGCAGATGCAGTATATGCCATGGTGTCGGTGCCATGCAGGATCACGAAACCATCGTACTTGTCGTAGTTATCACGGATATCATCCGCGATTTGTTGCCAATCTGCAGGTGTCATATCTGACGAGTCAATCAGAGGATCATACTCGTGGATAGTAAACTCAGGCATTTCTGGTCGATGAAACTCTGGCATGCTAGCGAGTTGTTTCTCCATGAAGCCAGCGATAGGAACATAGCCGTGATCATGGGATTTTTGCATACCAATGGTACCGCCGGTGTATGCGATATAAATATGTTTTCTTGCCATTGCTTTGAAACCAGTTAATTGTAGGGGGAACAGAGCGGGGAATTATATCTTAATCTAGGCCAATAAAAAGGGGGATTCCGCACAGGAATCCCCCCTAAATCATCTGGTCGGTTTAGTCACCATGCTGTGAAGCGAAGCTATTGAACCTGACAGTTTAGGCAGAAAGCGTATTGCCCTTTTGGATCATTGAAGCTTTGCAGCATATTCGTATCTTGCAGCACTTGTTTAGCGACGGGTTGGAGTGCTTGCGGCAGCATCGTCGTCGCGTCAATCCCTAAGTGGACACTGACCTGATTCATGAAATCTTGAATAAACTGCTGAGCTGGAGACAGTGGCTCTTCAACCCAATAGAGATTGTATTGCTCAACTTTAGCCAGTTCCGCTGCCAATGCGACTGCGTCATCAAAGTCACCAATTTTATCGATCAAGCCGAATTCCAATGCGTCTTGACCTGTCCAAACGCGGCCTTGAGCTACCTCATCCACTTTGTCTATAGGCATTTGACGTGATTGACTCACCAGACCGATAAAACGGTTATAGCCATGTTCGATCCCCATTTGGAACGCTTGGGATGCGCCATCTGAAAGACCGGTAGTGATACCGACATCAGAGAAAGGCGAAGTACCGATACCATCGGTATAGATACCCAGTTTGTTCAGACCTTTTTCAAACGTCGTTAGCACACTGAAGATGCCTATTGAACCCGTTAAGGTTGTCGGTTGTGCCATGATGCGATCTGCACTCATTGAAATCCAATAACCCCCTGAAGCGGCAAGGCTCGACATCGATACAACGACAGGTTTGCCTGCCTCTTTTAGAGCTTCGACTTCGTTGCGAATGACTTCTGACGCAAATGCGCTGCCTCCAGGGCTGTCAACACGCAGTACAACGGCTTTCACTTTGTCATCATTGCGTGCTTGGCGCAGTAGGGCAGCAACTGTATCGCCCCCAACAGTGCCGCGTGGTTGTGAACCATCCATAATGGCACCACTGGCCACCACAATCGCGATATCATCAGAAGCTAGGTTGAATTTAGGTGTTATTGTCGACTGGTACTCATAGAAGTCGACATAGTTATAGCTGTCTTCTCCGTTGCTACCAAAAACATCGACAAGCTCTTTTCTTACTTGCTGGCGTGTCGCCAGTTGATCGACTAGGCCGACATTTAGCGATAATGAAGCGAGATCACCATTGTTTGCTTTAAGCAGAGCGAGAAACTCGTTCATATCAGGATTGAGTGTTTTGGCATCAAGCTGACGATTGGCCGCGACATCATCAATATATGCCCCCCAAAGTTGCCCTAACCAGCGAGAGGCGGACTCTTTTGCCTCTTTCGACATATCGTCACGTACAAAGGGTTCTATGGCAGACTTATAGGTGCCAACACGGAATACATGGGTATTAACGTCGAGCTTTTCTAAAAGAGATTTGTAGTAAAGTGAATAGGCGCTATAACCTTTCAACATCACGGCACCATCAGGTGCTAGGTAGATCTTATCTGCATAGCTAGCGAGATAGTATTGACTCTGATTGTACATGTCGCCTACCGCGTAGATTGGCTTTCCAGAGGCCTTAAACTCATTCAATGCCTTAGCGATGTAGCGCAGTTTAGTCAGATTGGTTTCTGGCATATCGCGCAGCGCGAGAACAATACCACTGATTTGTGAGTCATCTTTTGCACGTCGAATGGTTTCAACAATATCAAATAGGACGTTTTCTTTCGGTAAGCTCTGGCCAAACAAAGACCCTGTCAACGAATCCATTGGATTGACATAAGTTGCCTGTTCAACAATTGGACCAGAAATATTGACGATCAGCGCGGACTCTTTAGAAACCGTCGGCACAGGCGATTCGGCATTGGTATAGATGAAATAAATAATACCGATACTGGCCAGAAAAATCAGGTTGACGAGGGCAAGACGAATAAAAGTGATCAGTTTCCAGATCCCTTTGAAAAACATGCCAACAAACTTAAAAATACTCTTCATTTTTTCTCCGCTGCGAATCTCGCAGGTTAGGGCTTATCCAATGTAAGACCTTAGAATTCAAGATATAGTTATATCCTACTTAAACTAGTATACCCAAACAACCGTAAGATTGATCGGTGTTACAAAAATGTAAACGGGTGTTTGATTTTTATTTAATGACTTCGTATTCTGGTCAGACCACAATAAAAATAGAGTAAAGTGATGTCTTCCATGTATCCAAACCTACTAAAACCACTAGACCTCGGATTTACCCAATTGAGAAACCGAGTGTTGATGGGCTCAATGCACACGGGGCTCGAAGAACAAAAAGAAGGTCTCGGCAAGCTTGCTGCGTTCTATGAAGAGAGAGCGAAGGGTGGAGTAGGCCTAATCGTTACCGGAGGCTTTTCGCCAAACTTACGTGGTCGACTGCATCCATTTAGTGCTGAGTTTAGTAAAGCCAAACATGCTAAAGCGCATAAGGTTGTGACTGAAGCGGTTCACAAGCATGGTGGCAAAATCGCATTACAGCTTTTGCATGCCGGTCGTTATGCGATGCATCCCTTTGCTCAAAGTGCTTCCTCAATTAAAGCGCCAATCGCACGTTTTGCACCGAGTGAAATGAGCACGCGTCAAATCAACAATACCATCGAAGCGTTTGCTAAGAGTGCTGCTTTAGCGGTTGAAGCTGGCTATGATGGTGTTGAAGTGATGGGTTCAGAAGGCTATCTCCTAAACCAGTTTATCTGTAAACGAACCAACACTCGCTACGATGAATGGGGCGGTAGCTATCAGAATCGTATCCGTTTCCCATTGGAAGTCGTCAAAGCGATTCGTCAAGCCGCAGGGCAAGAATTTATTATCATCTTCCGTCTTTCTATGCTCGACTTAGTGGAGGAGGGCAGTACCTTTGATGAAGTGGTTGAGTTAGCGCAGGAGCTTGAAAAAGCGGGTGTGACCATTATCAATACTGGTATTGGTTGGCATGAAGCAAGAATTCCTACTATCGCGACTCAGGTACCACGTGGGGCATTTACTTGGGTCACTGAGAAAGTTCGTCCACATGTCAATGTGCCGATTGTTACCTGTAACCGTATTAATACCCCTGAAGAAGCGGAATCGATTCTCGCCAGTGGCCATGCCGATATGGTCTCAATGGCAAGACCGTTCCTAGCGGACCCTCATTTTGTCATTAAGGCAGAACAGAATCAGTCGCAATTTATTAATACTTGTATTGGCTGCAACCAAGCGTGCCTAGACAACGTGTTCAAAGGTAAACGCGCAGGGTGTTTAGTCAACCCTCTTGCTTGCCGCGAAACAGAGCTGGTGGTCAAACCGGCTGAGGTGAAAAAGAACATCGCCGTGGTTGGCGCAGGGCCCGCGGGTCTAGCCTGTGCTACGACACTAGCGGAAAGAGGCCACAGTGTTGATCTGTTTGAGCGTAATGACCGAATTGGTGGACAGTTCCGTCTGGCGATGCAGATCCCGGGTAAAGAAGAATTTAGAGAAACGATTCGTTATTTCGCTAACAGGATAGATCAAACTGGAGTGAAGCTTCATCTTGATACAGAAGCTAACTATGATCTGCTCGCTGAGTATGATGAAGTCGTGATGGCGTCGGGTGTTGAACCACGCAAAGTCAATATTGAAGGCATTGATACGCCAGAAAAAGTGATCGACTATCAGACATTGATCAAAGAGAAGAGCTTTGTTGGCAATAAGGTAGCGATTGTTGGTGCCGGAGGCATTGGTGTCGATGTTGCGACTATGCTGACTGAACCCAATGGGCACAATCTTGACGATTGGCTGCATGAATGGGGGATCGACAAGGAAATTTCTCATCCAGGGGGCCTTTACCCGTATCCTGAATCGTTGAGTGATAAAACCGTATGGGTATTACAGCGTCGTAAGGGTCGTGTAGGTAAAGGTCCGGGTAAAACGACCGGTTGGATTCACAAGCGTACTTTAGAAAAGCGTGGTGTAAATCTACTCGGTGGAGTGAACTATGAGAAAATCGATGAACAAGGCCTTCACATTAGCGTTGATGACAAAAAACAGTTACTTGATGCAGATACTGTGATCATCTGTGCAGGGCAAGAATCGGTACGTCCTTTTGAAACTCAATGGGAACAGTTTGGTGACAAGCTGCATGTTATCGGCGGCGCAGACTATGCGGGTGAGCTTGACGCGGTAAGAGCGATTAAGCAGGGTGTAGAGCTGGCGGTTAAATTATAAGTCAGAGAGTGAATAGATAAGGCCTCCAGTTGGAGGCCTTATTTGTTATCGCTTGAATTACAAAATGACGGTTTTGTTGCCGTAGACAAATACGTGATCGTTTAACACTTTATTGAGTGCTTTACTTAGGACATTTTTCTCTACATCGCGGCCTGCTTGTGCCATGTCTTGAGCACTGAAATTGTGGTCTACAGGTATCACGTCTTGTTTGATGATAGGGCCTTCATCCAGATCATTCGTCACAAAGTGCGCCGTAGCACCAATGATCTTAACGCCACGTTCATACGCTTGCTGGTATGGCTTCGCACCGATAAAGGCAGGAAGGAAACTGTGGTGGATATTGATGATCTTATGGTGGTACTTCTCAACAAATGATGGCGTTAACACGCGCATGTATTTCGCCAACACTAAGTAATCTGCTTGGTATTGGTCGATCACTGTGAGTAGCTTTTGCTCGTGCTCTTCACGATTTAGCCCTTCATGCGACACGTGATGGTAAGGAATGCCAAACTTCTCAGTTAAACTTTGTAACGTGTCATAGTTACCAACGACAGCAGCAATCTCAACATCTAGGCTGCCATCGTAGTTTTTCATGAGAATATCACCAAGACAGTGCGCTTCTTTGGTGACAAGGATAACGACACGCTTACGATTTGAGCCGATGAGCTTGCGCTTAGCGCCTTGTGGCAACGCTTGGTCGAGGTCAGCGAGAAATGTCTGGTCATTGAAGTAACCTTCCAGCTCGGTACGCATAAAAAAGTGGCCGCTGGTGTTGTCGACAAATTCGTTGTTGTGAATGATATTGAGTTGGTGTTTGTAACAGATATTGGTGATCTTCGAAATAAGACCAGGGGCATCTGTACAATGTGTCAGTAGTGTTTTCTTTTCCATTTAGTTAAAACTTCCGTGAATTATTTTTTTTGAATAATGAATTTTTTACGGGATTGCGAACGGTGAGCTCACCCGCATTATTGAAGCTACAATTAAACTAATATCGAAATGGTTTCAACAATTAATCTGAGTTAACCGTTTGCTCAATTTAGATGTTGGTATTTTTTCTCTTATCGCGTTTTTAGGTGGTAGTTATGGATAGAGAGTTATTAGCCCGAAAATTGTACTCAGAAAGAGTGAGCGCCCTCACAGGTGGAAAGGAAGTAGACGAAGAATTACTCGACGAAATGTGGGAAAACCGTGCCTCCCCAGCGGAAGCTGCAAAAGCATTGTCCGATTGCCAGCAAGAAGGTTTCACTGGCCCTGCTTGGTTAACTCGCTACCTCAATAAACGTTAATCTATAAATTGCCTAGGGCGCGAAATCCTGTTCGCGCCTTGGCCTTAAAACTGCCATAATTACCTCCCCTTAAGATTAACGCTCTGCATTTAATGATTTCAAAAACCTTCTCTTCTGAAGGCGCATTAGGAAAAGCCATTCCCGGTTTTCAACCGCGCCAAGCACAACTCGACATGGCTGAAGTCGTTGCCAATGCAATCAAGTCGCAAGGTCAGGTTGTGGTCGAAGCGGGCACGGGTACCGGTAAAACTTTTGCTTACTTGGTTCCTGCACTTCTTAGCGGTAAAAAAACCATCATCAGTACAGGGTCTAAAAACCTCCAAGAGCAGTTGTTCCACCGTGATCTGCCTTTGATGACTAATGCGCTCGGATTTTATGGTCAAGTAGCTTTACTTAAGGGACGCGCGAACTATCTTTGTTTAGATCGCCTTAGCCGACAAATGGTGGAAAGCCACAATCAGACCGCAGATCCGACGCTACTCAGTCAGTTAGTTAAAGTGCGTAGCTGGTCATCCGAAACGAAAACCGGAGATTTGGGGGATTGTGATGCTATAGCAGAAGACAGCCCTGTGATACCGACCATCACTTCTACTAACGACAACTGCCTTGGTAAAGAGTGCCCGAGCTATCAGGAATGCTTTGTGCTTAAAGCACGTAAAAAGGCGATGGATGCAGACATAGTGGTCGTCAACCATCACCTGTTTTTAGCTGATCTTGCGATTAAAGAAACTGGCTTTGGGGAATTGATTCCGGAAGCTGACGTTTTTATTTTCGATGAGGCTCATCAGCTACCGGATATTGCCAGCCAATACTTTGGCCAATCTCTATCCAGCCGACAAGTTCATGAGTTATGCAAAGACATTGAAATCGCCTATCGAACTGAAGCGCGCGATATGCGCCAGCTACAGAAAGCGGGTGAGAAGCTCTATCAGACAGTGATGGATTTGCGCATAGTCCTTGGTGAGCCAGGGTTTCGTGGTAATTGGCGCGAAGCCATTAATTCCCCTTCGATTGGCCGAGAGTTGCGCCGACTTGAAGAGACATTGGATTTTGTTATCGAAGTACTCAAGCTTGCTTTGGGGCGCAGTCAGTTATTGGATAGTGCGTTTGAACGCGCCAATACCATCAAAGCAAGATTGGTGAGGGTTTGTGATGTCTCGATTACGGGTTACTCTTATTGGTATGAGACGAGTCCACGACATTTCAGTCTGCATATCACCCCATTAACCGTAGCCGACAAGTTCCATGAACAGATTGAGCTCAAGCAGGGAGCATGGATATTTACTTCAGCGACCTTGGCGGTGAACAACGATTTTGGACACTTTACCGCTCGGCTAGGATTGAAACCCCAAGTTCAAATGTCTTTACCAAGTCCGTTTGACTATCAAAGTCAGGCGAGGTTGTGTGTTCCCCGTTATCTGCCAGAACCGAATAGTCCGGGAATGGCCGACAAGTTAGTCACGATGCTAAGCCCTGTTATCGAGCAAAACCAAGGGCGCTGTTTCTTTCTCTGTACATCGCATAGCATGATGAAAGAGCTGTGTGAGCGTTTTCGCCAGCACCTGACGATACCTGTATTGATGCAAGGTGAAACCAGCAAACAAAAAACACTCGCGGAATTTATGGAGCTGGGGAATGCGCTGCTGGTAGCGACGGGGGCATTTTGGGAGGGGATTGATGTTAGAGGTGATGCGCTTAGCTGTGTTATTATCGACAAATTGCCTTTTACCGCACCAGATGACCCACTATTGAAGGCTCGCATTGAAGATTGCCAGCTAAAAGGGGGAGACCCCTTTGCTCAGGTTCAAATACCGGATGCAGTAATCACCCTCAAACAGGGTGTTGGGCGCCTAATTCGCGACAAGAAGGATAGGGGAGCTCTGATTATTTGTGATAATCGCTTAGTAACCCGAGACTACGGTGGGGTCTTCCTTGCCAGTTTACCTCCGATACCCCGCACACGTGACCTAGCGGTGGTACAGGACTTTCTTAAACATAAGTCATGTCAAAATTAAACAAACAATCAGAGATATCAATGAGTGTAAAGATCCTTGCTCTAGATACGGCGACTGAGAACTGCTCAGTTGCTCTTTTAGTAGACGATAAAGTGTACGTGCGCAGTGAAGTTGCACCACGTGATCACACCAAGAAAATACTGCCTATGGTAGATGAAGTACTGAAAGAAGCGGGGTTAACCTTAGCGGAACTGGATGCACTCGCCTATGGGCGTGGCCCGGGTAGCTTTACTGGTGTGCGAATTGGCATTGGTATTGCACAAGGTTTAGCGTTCGGCGCGGATTTACCTATGATCGGTGTGTCGACACTAGAAGCTATGGCTCAGGGAGTCTACCGTAAACACGCTCAAAGCCATGTCGCGACTGCGATTGATGCGCGTATGAATGAGGTTTATTGGGGACGTTTCACTCGTCAAGAAGATGGCACTTGGCTAACGGTCGATAGTGAATGTGTCACGCCACCTCAGCGGGTCGCCGATAATAGTCAAGCCGATGAACAGGTATGGTTTACGGCAGGGACAGGTTGGGATGCTTACCCAGAACAACTCAATGGTCTACAGTTCAACACGCAGAAGAGTGATGTATTGTTCCCTGATGCAGAAGATATTGTTCAACTAGCAAAATTTGAACTGGCTAAAGGTAACGCAGTGGATGTCGAAGAGGCGAGCCCAGTCTACCTTCGCGATACGGTTGCTTGGAAGAAACTACCGGGTAGAGAATAACGACGTTCATCAGATAAACGGCATAAGCGGATAGTATGGTATCAATTAACGGTTTACCTCCTTCGGTCCCTGGCCCCAATAGGGCAAATAAGGCCAATAAGAAGAATGAGGTCAAAAAATCAAGTGATAAAACACCCGTTAGCCAACCGAGTAAGGTGGCGAATGCGGTGGCACATTCTATCCGCCATGTCAGCGAATCTGAACTCCATAAAGCACAAGTTCAGTACGACCTTCCGCAAGGACGAGGACGTAAGGCAATGGAGGAGTATATGAACGTAATGACGCAAGCAAAGCGTGATGAACTATCGCGATTGCTTGGTGTCGATATTTACATCTAACGTTATGGGCTTGTCTAACGCTATGTCTCTTCGTCTATTACAACCACTGTTCATCTTGGTCGGTGCCGCATTGCTGTCGGCCTGTAGTGCGTTGCCAGAAACCTTGAAATCCGATAATCCACAGCTAATCACCGATTACACGGTTTGGCAGTCTACGCATAATAGCGGCGATGAAGTGCGTCTCGGTGGTTTGGTCGCCAGCGTGACCAACCTTAAAGACACCACTCGTGTAGAAGTCGTCAACCTGCCAATTAGTGCATCGGGCAAACCGGATATTACCCAAGAGCCTCAAGGCCGTTTTGTTGCTTACATTGAGGGATTTGCTGATCCAGTGACCCTATCAACAGGGCGACTGATCTCACTACTTGGTGACACTCAACCTAGAGAACAAGCAAAGGTAGGTGAGTATAGCTATGACTTTCCCGTAATGAAGGTCAAAGGTTATCACCTATGGAGGATTGAAGAACGTGTCATCATTCATGACTTCGACAGTTACCTATTTCCATGTCATGGGCTGTATTGTCGCGAATCTCGTTATGGGCCTAAGCAAGGCAAAGTCATTCAAGAAGTCAAATAATGCGCGTTGAACGTAGATGGAATATTGCCGATGGCCATATTGCAGCGATCGAATACGGCTGCAAAGAAACGGCTGAATTATCCGTCGTTTTTTTACATGGTTGGTTGGACAACGCGGCCAGTTTCGAAAGCGTGATGAGAGAGTTACACGCCATCACTCCTCAGTTTCACCTTTGCGCAATCGATTTACCTGGCCATGGCCTTTCTAGCCATAAAAATGGCGGCAATTTCTACCCATTTCACGACTATATAGAGGACGTTTACCAGTTTTTGGCTAACTTATCGCCAAACAGACTGGTACTAGTGGGTCATTCGCTTGGTGCTTTGATTGCAAGTTGCTATAGTGCCGCCTTTGCTGAGCAAATCGATGGATTAGTTCAGATAGAAGGGTACGGACCTTTGGCTGAATCATCACAAAATGCCGTTTCTCGGCTACGAGAAGGTATATTGAGTCGGCAAAGAATCCGTAGAAAACCGATGCGTGCCATGCAGTCAGTCCAAGAAGCGATAGAGCGTCGAGCAAAAGTGAACGAACTTGACGCAGAGTTGATTGCCCCCGTTGTGAAGCGCGGCCTAATCGAGATAGAAAATGGTTGGCAGTGGCGACATGACGTTAAGCTACAGAGCCAATCACTGTATCGAATGTCGCTGGAACAAGCGGCAGTATATCGCCAGCAGCTCACCCTACCTCAACAGGTTATTCTTGGTGAGCAAGGTTTCTCTTATTTGCAGTCTTTTCAGAATGATACTCCCGATTCCACTCATGTAGAGATGATCGAAGGTGGTCACCACTGTCATCTGCAATCCCCTTTTAGAGTAGCTAGCCTAATTTTTGGTTTAGTTAACAAAATTTAAACAAGTGTTTGAGTCTTTCGTGCTCAAGCAGCCCGCCTGTGCTGTAATAGACGACATTGCAAATAGAGCGTTTCACATAGTAGACAGCCAGCTAATTTTGAGGAGTTTTACCGTGGATAAACCTTGGTTATCACGTTATCCAAGTGATGTGCCAGAGCACATCAACCCAGATCAATATCCATCCTTGGTGGAGATGTTTGAACAGTCAGTACAAAAGTACGCTGACCAGCCTGCATTTATGAACATGGGCTCGGTAATGACTTTTCGCAAGCTGGAAGAGCGTAGCCGTGCATTTGCGGCTTACTTGCAGAATGAGCTGAAGTTGAAAAAAGGCGACCGTGTCGCTTTGATGATGCCTAACCTCCTGCAATATCCGGTGGCGCTGTTTGGCGTTTTACGCGCAGGTATGATCGCTGTCAATGTAAACCCTCTTTACACACCTCGTGAACTTGAGCACCAACTGAACGACTCTGGTGCGAAAGCGATTGTGATTGTTTCTAACTTTGCCAACACCCTTGAGCAAATCGTTGACAACACATCAGTGAAACACGTTGTTCTGACCAGTCTCGGTCAAATGCTACCGCGTGCAAAAGGCACATTGGTCGACTTCGTGGTTAAGTATGTCAAAGGCATGGTTCCTAAATATGACCTACCGGGCGCAATTTCCATGCGCCAGGCGTTACACAAAGGTCGTCGCCTTCAATACGTGAAGCCATTTATGTCGGGTGACGATATTGCCTTCTTACAGTACACCGGTGGTACAACAGGAGTCGCTAAAGGAGCGATTCTTACTCACCGTAACATGATTGCCAACGTACTACAGGCGAAAGGTGCGTATGGTCCGGTTTTGTCAGAAGGCCGTGAGTTAGTCGTAACCGCATTACCGCTCTACCACGTATTTGCCTTGACGGTGAACTGTCTGCTGTTTATCGAAATGGGTGGTCAGAACCTATTGATTACCAACCCACGCGATATTCCAGGCTTCGTTAAAGAGCTACAAAAATATCCATTTACTGCGATTACCGGTGTTAATACCCTGTTCAATGCATTGGTTAACAACGAAGACTTCCATGAACTCAACTTCAGTAATCTTAAGTTGGCAGTTGGTGGTGGCATGGCGGTTCAACGCGCAGTCGCAGACCAATGGAAGAAAACCACAGGTATTCATCTACTTGAAGGCTATGGTCTGACAGAATGTTCACCACTAGTAACGGGTAACCCATATGACCTGACTGATTACACAGGGGCGATTGGTTTACCGGTACCATCAACTGAAGTTCGTATCGTTGATGATGAAGGTAATCCTCTCGCGAATACTGAAGTTGGTGAACTTCAGGTTCGTGGTCCACAGGTCATGCAAGGCTACTGGCAACGCCCTGAAGCCACCAAAGAGGTGATCAATGCCGAAGGGTGGTTATCGACCGGTGACATCGTTAAGTTTGATGATGAAGGGCTAATCCACATTGTCGACCGTAAGAAAGATATGATTTTGGTATCTGGCTTTAACGTGTATCCAAACGAAATTGAAGATGTCGTGGCTTTGCACGGTAAGGTACTTGAGGTTGCTGCGATTGGTCAGCCACATGAAGTGTCTGGTGAACTGGTTAAAATCTATGTTGTTAAACGTGATCCTAGTTTGACTAAAGATGAGATCATCGCTCACTGTCGTCAGCACCTAACGGGTTACAAGATTCCTAAGCTTGTTGAGTTTAAGGACGATCTGCCGAAAACCAACGTAGGTAAGATTCTACGCCGTGTACTTCGTGAAGAAAACGATGCCAAGCTAGCAGAATCGCAACAAGGCTAAGTGAGTTAACTCAGCAAGCCGCAATGTTTGGTGATAGAATGCCGACTATACATAGTCGGCATTTTTTATGTCGATGGAAATCGCTCATAGTGAGAAGTTAGTGAAATATCAGATTATTACTCAGTCATCACAGCTAGAAACAGTGTGTAACAGCGCTAGGGAAGCGGACGTTGTGATGTTGGATACCGAATTTGTGCGCACTCGCACCTATTATCCACAGCTAGGTTTGATTCAACTTTTTGATGGAGAAAACCTGTCGCTCATTGACCCCACGGTCATCGATGACATGACGGCGTTTGTCCAGTTACTGCAAGATACGTCAGTGCTGAAAGTCCTGCATGCTTGTGGTGAAGATTTGGAAGTATTTCACAATAGCTTTGACTGTTTACCTTACCCTATGGTCGATACGCAGCTAATGGCAGCCTTCCTCGGCCATGGCTTATCGACAGGTTTTGCTGCACTGGTAGCGGATTACCTAAACGTTGAGTTGGACAAAAGTGAGTCACGTACAGACTGGTTGGCGCGACCATTGACCGAGAAACAACTAGAGTATGCCGCGGCCGATGTATATTACTTGCTTCCCCTTTATGAACAGCTATTTGAGAAAATTACTCAGGCGGGCTGGTGGCAGGCCGCTCAGCAAGAAAGTGATTTGCTTGCCTCGAAACGAATTAAAACAATTCAGCCCGAGCGCGCCTACCTTGATGTTAAAGGGGCGTGGCAATTAAAGCCTAGCGAATTAGCCGTTTTGAAACCTCTAGCGACATGGCGACTAAAAGAGGCGTTGAAGCGGGACTTAGCGCTGAACTTTATCTTCAAAGAAAATGACCTTCTGAACGTCGCTCGTTTGGGTATTGAGAGCCGCAAACGAATGGAGCAGGAGGGGATGGACTTGCGTTCTGTTCAGCGTCACAGTGCACGCATCATTTCCATCGTCAAATCAGCGCTGATGACTCCGCAAGAGGAGTATCCGCAAAAAATTGAGCGTCTAATGGATATGCCTGGCTATAAGCAGAAGTTTAAAGTGCTTAAAGATGAGGTTAAACGCGCCTCTCAGGCGAGTGGATTAGCCACGGAATTCTTAGCATCGAAAAAGCAATTAAATCAGCTTATTAGTTGGGTGTGGAAAAAAGACCGTGACCCTTCTTCGCTTCCTGATGTGATGCAAGGTTGGCGTTTGGAACTGTTTGGCGAAAAACTGAATAAGCTTCTTTAAACACGCTTTAATGGGGCTCGATGGAACAGAAAACAACATTAATAGGGTTAACTGTTCCTTTTGGGTTCTAGTTAACTTTTGCCCATTTATTGCTCCCGTTAAAAACTAAATGGGTAAATAGGCGAATTTTCCTCAATTGTCGATTATGTGACCTTTTGCCTAGGGTTTGTCCGTTGAGTTTGTTGATAAAAAATCAATTGCTTATGCTTGCGAGTACGTCGAACGTTTCTTCAAGCTGGTAAGCACCATGTTTAATAATGCCGTCACCGTTGGAACGCCAACCAGTACAGGCGGAAAAGTCTTAACAGGCAGTGCTGGCGTAAAAATTAACAACTTGGATGTGAGTCTCTTGGGAGACCAAACTACCTGTACTTGTGGGGATGAAAACTGTCGTGGAGTAGGTCCAATCATGCAGGGCTGCCCACGAAATATTAAGATTGGTGGCAAGCTGATAGCGATGAAAGGCGATCCGGTTGATACCGGATGTGGCAATTGCTTTGTGCTTGCTAGTGGTGACGCCGTTAGCCTTGGTGCTCAAATGTCTGGCTCAATTGATATGGGTTCAGGCGTTAATATCGGGCAGGGTGTCAATATCAATATGGGGTCGGGCGTGAGCTTGGGGCAAGGTGTCTCTTTTGGCGGTCGCTCTGCTGCTTCGTTATCTACAACGTCCAACTCGACCAGTCATTTATCACCAATGAACGACCTTTATCGCTCTGATCCATTGCTTTATAGCCAAACTCAAACCGTCGACAAAATATTGAGTGATTCTCTCGCTTTAGAGTGTTCTCTTGAAGAAGAAATGGCGAAGAACATGCAACATGTTCTTATCACCGATTTAGAGGATGCACACAAGATCCTGCATAACCTTTGGCTGGAGGCAGGGAAAGATGTTGCTGCCCTTGCTGCGAGTATTAATACTGCGAAATCATGGTTTAGCCACACAAGGCCGCTGTTTGATGCTGCTTCAATTGCCAAGCAGTTTGGTGATATGGGCGTTAAAGCGGATTTGGTTGAGAGCAAAGGCAAAACGTTTGTGGCGTTTAACGGCACAGATCAGAATGGAAGAGTGCTCAAATATGCGTTTGTGAATGGTACTCGTATCAACATGAACGGAAAAAAATACCCGCTCAACTCATTTAAAGCAATGCAAGCTGGCTTTAGCCCAAAATCAAGAGCCGCGAATTTTAAAGGGGCAGGAGTATTAACGTTTGTCGTGTCGGCCAGTATTGCAACTAGTGATTTAGTGTTCAAGGATGATTATCACCTTGTGAACTGGTTTGGGAATGTTGGAGCTGATATGTTCAAATTTATGCTCCAGACCGCTATTGGTGAAGTTGTTTTGTTTGCTACCGCAGCTATAGGTTCACCTGTCCTAGCAGGTGCGTTTTTTGTTACAGTTACATATGTATTCATTGAATGGGCGTGGGGTGAATACACAATTTCGCATGAGATAATAAGGATGCTTGAGGATGTCACACAAGATTAAATTACGTTTGGCTGGTGTCTTTGTTATTTGTTTTGGTTTGCTTTGTTGGGGGTATCCGTCTTATGGAGTTTATAGAGATTATCTTGATCTACTGAATCGAACCGAGACAGTACAAGTCTCGGTTATTACTCTATGGGTTCCGATTGGTTTTTTAGGGGCATTAGGTTGTTTTTTAGTTATGACCCCTAAAGCACTTTTATATGGAAAGAAGATCAATGAGCTTTACTCTCAGAGAGCGATGCAATTAGCCAACAAAATTAGTCTTTATTTTGCATTAGCTGGCGTGGCTTTTGCTGCGGGATGGACATATCACTCTATCGACTTGTTAGAAAAATATGGCTATGTGTACAGCCGAGATTTAACCAAGATAACCCCGACAGGGATTCATTTAATGTACATTAAAGCAACGCATTGAGTTGGTTTACTCGTCAATTAGCTTTGAAGGCGTCGAGTCTTTGGACCCTTGCCCAAGGACATGCCAGTGTGTTCATTGCTAGCTTTGTCCGTAGGTGGTTTTGTTTGCCCATTTACTGATCCCGTCAAAAAACCAAATGGGTAAATAGGCGAATTTTCCTCAATTGTCGATTATGTGACCTTTTGCCTAGGGGTTGTCCGTTGAGTTTGTTGATAACAGATCAATTGCTTATGCTTGCGAGCATGTCGAACGTTACTTCAAATTAGTAAGCATCATGTTTAATAATGCCGTTGTTTACACAAAAGGATTGAACTTGACAATGAAAAAACTAATGAAAAACATTACTACCGTTAGTATAGCTACCTTAGCGGCTCTACTTCCAAATCTATCTTCCGCTGCCGAAACGACTAATGAAAATAACTTACTAGGCTATGCTGTTGCTTGGAAACAAACAGCAGCAGAATATCGAGCGCTCTATTATCAAGGGTTCAACGTGGCGAAAATGCACATTGATAAAGCAATTTCGGAACACAAAAAAGGAGACAAACCTTTAGCTATCGTGACAGATCTTGATGATACTCTGGTACTTCCTCTTGAATATTGGGGGCACTTAATAAAACACAACAAGGATTTCTTCGAAGATCCAATTTGGGATGAATGGGTTCCAACTAATGGTATGATCCCATCGTTTGGAGCAAGTGATTTTCTTGAATATGTGAATAGCAAAAATGTCGATATATTCTATGTCACTTCACGCAATCAAGGAGCTCCGACATGGGAGCTAGCCAAACAAAATATTCTGGCAATGGGATTCCCTTTGAAAGACGACTCTCATCTGACTGTACTCATGGACACATCCAACAAAGAAACGCGTCAGAAAGAAATTTTAAAAGACTATAACGTCATTGTCTTTCTTGGCGATAACTTGAATGACTTTAAGCGTAAATACTACATCAAAGGTGATGTAGATGGTCGTATAGCTAAAATGGAAGAAGATAAAGAGCTATACGGTAGCAAGTACATTCTTTTTCCTAATCCAACCGATGGTCATTGGATCGCAGCTATTTTTGGTGATTCAGAGCCACCTCAGAGTAAAGAAAACCGAGAAGTCCTCATTAACGCCGCTACAAAATCTGCTTGGGACGGCAATTAATTCTAAATGATACAACTAACATTTAAGCCCCAAGTGGGGCTTAAATTGAAGGGTGCTTAAAATCTGGTGTCAGCCAAATTGGGTTCGCTATGTTCCCCCTAATTATTGCTACACTTAAAGTAAGCAGCAACTGTAAACTCGTCAGTCAGTTGGCTAAACTCACCGATAGCCAATCTACTCATATAGCGATGTCGCTCAAAGGACTGTCAGTTCGGAAATTTTGGCGGTTTCGGTATAGACCCCTGTATAAGTCTAACGATATAACAAAGAAAAGGGCTTCCATTTGGAAGCCCTTTGCATATGTGAGCGGATTAGCCCGCAAGCACGTCTGTGGCGACCTTGTAGCTTGGGTCTTCTTTGACGTTAATTTCGACCAGACTACCCGCCTTGTGGAGCAGTTTACGGCAGTCAGGGCTTAAATGGCGCAGATGTAATGTCTTACCTTGAGCAGAATAGCGCTCTGCAAGGGTTTCAATCGCTTCGATAGCAGAATGGTCAGTGACGCGTGAATCTGCGAAATCGACAATAACATCGCTAGGGTCTTTGATTGCATCGAAAATTTCTAGGAAATTAGCCACTGAGCCAAAGAATACTGGACCGTGGATCTTGTACTCTTTTGAGCCTTCCTCGTTAATGCAGGTATCGGCGTAAATGTGTTTAGCGTGCTGCCAAGCAAACATCAGAGCGGACGCAATCACACCGACAAAGACAGCGATAGCAAGGTCAGTGAGTACAGTAACGACGGTTACCAATACAATAACAAAGAAATCTTGCTTAGGTACACGACGAGCGAGTTTAAAGGTTGCCCATTCAAATGTGCCGATAACCACCATGAACATCACACCCACAAGTGCCGCGAGTGGAATCATTTCGATCAGCGCGGAAGCAAACAGGATGAACATCAGCAGTGCAACTGCCGCGACGATACCCGACAGGCGACCACGGCCACCTGAGTTTACGTTGATCATTGATTGACCAATCATTGCACAACCACCCATTGCCCCAAATACGGAACAGGTCATGTTTGCCATACCTTGACCGATACATTCGCGGTTAGACTGGCCACGACTGTTCGTCATCTCATCAAGTACTGTCAGTGTAAGCAGAGATTCAATCAGGCCGATAGCCGCAAGAATGATGGCGTATGGCAAGATGATTTGCAGCGTCTCAAATGTCAACGGTACTGCAGGGATCGAGAAAGTCGGTAATGAACCTGCTAGCGTTGCGGCTTCGTCCCCTGACATAGTGCGTAAGAAGTCAACAACGGTACGTGTTTCCAGATCTAAGCCAATAACTAGAGCACTTACCGTCACGATAGCCACCAGTGATGAAGGGACGGCAGTTGTGAACTTAGGTAAGAAATGAATGATAGCCATCGTAAGCGCAACGAGACCAAGCATCAACATCATCTGGTCTTGTGGTAACCAAGTCAGCATACCATTGAGATCCGGTGCTTTAAATTGACCAAGCTGAGCTAAGAAGATCACAATCGCCAAACCATTAACGAAACCGATCATAACAGGATGTGGCACGATACGAATGAATTTGCCGAGTTTAAATAGACCAGCAGCAATCTGTAGGATACCTGCGAGCAAGATAGCGGCGAAGAGGTATTGTACGCCGTGTGACGCAACCAGAGAGACCATAACAACGGCCATCGCGCCTGTTGCACCAGAGATCATTCCTGGACGACCGCCAAAAATTGAGGTGATTAGGCCAACGATGAAAGCGGCGTATAATCCGACCATTGGGTCAACACCCGCGACAAAAGCGAATGCGACGGCTTCAGGAACCAAGGCAAGTGCAACGGTTAAACCTGATAAAACATCATTTTTTACAGAGTGTTTTGAAAATTGTGGGAATTCAAACATGTTTGCTCAGTTTGGCTAAGTGGTTATAAGTAGTCTGAATTGTATTTAGTCGTCACTGGGCAAAATGCAATTTAAAAGAGCAGAGTGACTAAATGAAATACTCTCGGTGGTTAATTACGTAGAGTATAGATTCAGGTCGAGTCGGCGAATGCTACCGAAAAGTGTGATTAAGTTCAAGATTGGAGCCAGTATTGAACCATATTTGTGATCAATAGATGCAAATCGCTTAATCAGTTTCATTGTAGGTGTTTGCTTACATTGAAGTTTGCAAGAGATAAAAAAAACAGCCTCTAACTAGAGGCTGTTTATCAACAGATCAGTGATGACTAAAACTGAGGTTTGGTCATTACTGCGCCAGCTTGGTTTGTAGCAACTTGGCTGCCTGCGCCACGAGACTGGTAACGGTCTTCTTTAAGCGGAGCTGAGACTACAGTGATCTCTTTCATCTCTTTGTTGCCTGGGGCTTTTGCCATAGGAGCACTTGCGTGACCTTTAAAGCCTTGAGGTACCAAGATTTCAGAAGTTGTGACTTCGATAACTGGCTCAGCTTGAATAACTGTAGGTTCAGATTGCTCTACAACCTCAGCTACTGGAGCCGTTTCAACCGCCTCAACCTCAACTGTTTCAACTTCAACTTCAACGATTTCGTTTTCAACCGCTGGAGCTTCATCAGCCACTTCAGTAACCACAGCTTGTGGCGCTTCAACAATCACTGGTTCTTCACGGCGAATGATCACTTTACCCATTGCCATTTCTGGGCAAGCGAAACCACCTAAAGTGTTCGTTGTTGTTTCAACGACAACCGCTTCAACCACAGGAGCCTCAACTTTATCAGCCTTCGCCTGTTTAGGTGCTGGCTTAATAATACCGTAGCTTGGCATCACTTTACCCATCGCCATCTCAGGAGAGGCTACGCCACCCTTACGTAAACGGAATGGATTAGGACGGCGGTCACGACCGCGACGGCGACGTTGTCCACTAGCACGTAAGTGACGAGGTGAACGACGGTTACGACGTTGTTTTGGTTGCTCAGCAGACTCTTCTGCTTCAGCTTCCACAACAGCCTCTTCGAACATCTCTGCTTTAGCATCGCTAGCAATCAGTTTTGCTTCTTCGTCAGCTTTAGCTTGTGCCTCTTGATCTTTAACACGAACTTGCTTAGAAAGTTTGCGACGCTGGCGGCGCTCTTTCACTTTTGCTGCTTTCTCTTCAGAACGTTCTTTAGCTGCTTCTGGCTTCTCATTAAGTTGTGCATCAGCCGCCAGTTTCAGGCCTTCTTCAGCAACTTTGCTTGCCTTAACATCGTCACGCTTGTTGCGACGTGGTTCCTGTTTAGGCTTACGGTTTTGTTGCGGCTTACTACGTTCGTTCGCTTTTACTTCGCTCTTCGCTTCGTCACGTGTGTTCTTACGCTTATTATCGCGCTTGTCTTCACGGTTTTCGTTACGACTTTCGTTGCGGTTATCGCGGTTGCTGCGACGACGGTTATCATTGCGATTACGGCGGTTACGGTTGTTACGGTTACCGTCTTTACGCTCGTTCTGCTGTTGCTTCTCTTGATCCTGCTCTTTTTGTGAAGAGCCGAAAAGGAAGCTGCCTAAAGCTTTAAAGAAGCGGCTTACAAGACCAGGTTGTGACTCTTGTTGTTCCGCGCTGTCTGCTTTCTTCTCAGGCGCTTTTACTGGGCTAGGAGCAGGTGCTGACTGTGTTGGTGCCGCGAAACCTTTCAGAGCAGGCTCTTCAATTTTCTTAGGCTTAATATCAACTTCTGCAGGTTCTTTACCTTCAGCCTCTTTCATTGCTTCGATTTTCTGAGGCAATAGGTAAGAGAGAAGATCAAACTCTTCGCCTTCGCGGATACGGATCACGTCAAAGTGCGGCGTTTCCATATCAGAATTTGGTACAACAGTAATTTTAACGTCTTGAATGCGCTCAATGTGGTTCACTGAGCGGCGCTTCTCATTTAATAGGTAAGAAGCGATAGGCACAGGTACCACTGCAAGAACCTGAGCTGTATTGTCTTTCAATGCCTCTTCTTCAATCAGACGAAGAACAGACAATGCAAGAGATTCGTTGTCACGAACTACGCCAGTACCTGTACAGCGAGGGCAAATATGGTGACTTGCTTCTGCTAGCGAAGGGCTGAGACGTTGACGAGACATTTCTAACAAACCGAAGCGAGAAATTCGGCCTATTTGTACACGTGCACGATCCATGCGAACAGAGTCGCGTAGTCGGTTCTCTACTTCACGCTGGTGTCGAACTGGAGTCATATCGATAAAGTCGATAACCACTAGACCACCGAGATCGCGTAGACGAAGTTGACGTGCAATTTCTTCCGCTGCCTCTAAGTTAGTGTTTAACGCTGTCTCTTCGATATCACCGCCCTTAGTTGCGCGAGCAGAGTTAATGTCGATAGATGTAAGAGCTTCTGTTGGGTCAATAACGATTGAACCACCCGATGGAAGACGAACTTCACGTTGGAAGGCCGACTCAATTTGGCTCTCAATTTGGTAGTGACTAAACAGCGGAACTTCACCATCGTATTTCTTAACACGATTTACGAAGTCTGGACGAACCAAACGGATGTGCTCAAGAGCACGTTCGTAAATGGTGTTGCTATCGATAAGAATTTCGCCAATGTCACGACGTAGGTAATCACGAATCGCTCGAACAATAACGTTGCTTTCCTGGTGGATTAGGAAAGGTGCCGCGTTTGCATCTGAAGCTTGCTTAATTGCGCCCCAGTGGTTCAAAAGCACGTTTAAATCCCACTCAAGTTCTTCTGCACTCTTACCAACACCCGCAGTACGAACAATTAGGCCCATACCTTGCGGTAGTTCTAATGTGCTAAGTGCTGATTTGAGTTGAGTACGCTCATCACCTTCGATACGGCGAGAAATACCACCGGCACGAGGGTTATTTGGCATAAGAACTAGGTAGCTACCCGCAAGCGAGATGAACGTAGTAAGAGCTGCGCCCTTGCTACCGCGTTCTTCTTTTTCAACTTGTACGATTACTTCTTGTCCTTCAGTAAGCACTTCTTTAATGCTTGGACGACCTTGGTAGGTGTAACCTTCAGGGAAATATTCGCGGGCAATTTCTTTAAGAGGGAGGAAGCCGTGTCTTTCTGCACCATAGTCAACGAAAGCCGCTTCAAGGCTAGGTTCGATGCGAGTGATACGTCCTTTGTAGATATTTGCTTTTTTTGATTCATGTCCAGGGCTTTCGATATCCAAATCGTACAGGCGCTGACCATCAACCAAAGCAACACGCAACTCTTCTTTTTGAGTTGCGTTAATTAACATTCTTTTCATTGATAAATCTCGTTGTCATTCTTTGTTTTATTACTTGTCATTGCTATCGCTTTCATGGTGCCAGATCCCATGGCTTAATCTTTGCAGCCTCCCGGCTGGAGGGATGCGCTCGGGCACTTCAGTCTCACAAGCTTTCTCGTTTAGCTTGTGAGCCGCATTATTGGCGGTAAACACTCAACATGATCGGCGACGAGTAGGGTGACAAGATTGTTAATTTCAAAAATGTCTTACGCCGTGTGCTGCATTTTGGTAAATTAACGGGCTACTCAAATTATTGCTCAAAAATGAGTTGGTTTGTTTAAAAGGCAACCAAATCACTTATTGCAGGGGTGAACTATAGCAGTACCCATTAAAGTCAGCAATCTGCTTTATAATAATTCGCTAAAAAAGCCGATTTTATTTTCCTTAAGTATCTGTTTTATAGGTTTTATTGAGCCTAATTTATGAAATTGTAATAAAGTCGATGAATTTTTATTCGTAGCGGATCTTGCATCCATTATTAGTTGAGCCATTTTCCAATATGTTGCGAAGAAAATGTGATTTTGCGCAACTTTGAATGATAGAATAATCAGATGAGTGAAATAAGAACAAAAGTCCAGTTTGTCGACATAGACGAAGATATGGCGGGTCAGCGTATTGATAACTTCTTGCGCAACCAGTTGAAAAGTATCCCTAAAAGCATGGTTTATCGAATCTTGCGTAAGGGAGAGGTACGAGTAAACAAAAAACGTGTCAAAGCGGAATATAAGCTGAAAGCTGGGGATCTGATCCGAATTCCACCAGTCACCGTTGAAGAAAAAGCCGATGAAGTCGCCCCTAGTACAAAGTTAAATAAGGTGGCTGAGCTTGAGCACATGATTATCTATGAAGATGATCATATGTTGGTTTTAAATAAACCTTCAGGTACAGCAGTGCATGGCGGAAGTGGTCTAAAGTTTGGAGCCATTGAAGCGTTAAGGGCGTTACGTCCAGAAGCACGTTTTCTTGAACTGGTGCATCGCATTGACCGAGATACGTCGGGAATCTTGTTGGTGGCGAAAAAACGTTCAGCGCTACGTCACTTACAAGCGCAATTTCGTGAAAAGACCGTTCAGAAGTATTACTTCGCTTTAGTCATGGGTGAGTGGAAAAGCAGTTGTAAGGTTGTCAGCGCCCCTTTGCTTAAAAATGAAGTTAACAGCATTGTGCGAGTGAACCCTAACGGTAAACCATCAGAAACTCGATTTAAGATTATCGAGAAGTTTGCCGATGCAACACTGATACAAGCAAGCCCTATTACGGGTCGTACCCATCAAATTCGCGTGCATACTCAGTACACGGGTCATCCGATAGCGTGGGACGACAGATACGGTGACCGACGTTTTGATGCATACACGGCGAAAGTAGGGCTAGATCGTCTTTTCCTTCATGCGGCGAATATTAAATTTCAGCACCCTTCTAATGATGAATGGATGGAAATTAATGCGCCGATGGAACCGAAGTTAGAAAAGACACTGGCAGGTCTAAGAGCAAGTACTGCTCGTTAGAGCACCTCAAACCCTTGGTTGCGTAACATATCGATCAAGTCGATCAATGGTAATCCGACCAAGGTGTTTGGATCTTTGCCTTCGAGTCGCTCGAATAGCGCGATACCCAAACCTTCACTCTTGAAGCTGCCAGCACAGTATAGTGGTTGCTCTTTAGCCACGTAACTTTCTATTTGCTGTTGGCTTAGTGAGCGAAAATGGACCGTAAAGGTGTCGACCTTAACCTCTGTCTGCTTGGTGAGGTTGTTGTGCACAGCCAGACCCGTGAAAAACTGAATCGATTGACCACTTTGTTGTGTCAGTTGCTCAATCGCTTTTTGCTCGGTAAGTGGTTTACCAATGATTTGACCGTCAATCACACACACTTGGTCGCTACCAATGATCAAAGCCGTTTCTTCAACCTGACATGACTCTGCTTTTCCTTTGGCTAAGCGTGAAACTAGCTCAATAGGTGTTTCGTGCTCTAAGGGTGTTTCATCAAATTGTGGAGAGGCAGTAATAAATGAAACTGCCAATTTATTGAGCAGTTGTTGGCGGTATGGTGATGTTGAGGCTAAAACTAGTTGGTAATTCTGCATTTTAATTTACAATCTAACAGCGGGTTAGTGTGAGCTTAATCTATATTATGGTTGTGATACTAGCTCTCTTGAGGAGAAGGAAAAAAAGTACAACTTTTTGCCCTTTTTCTTTGACTCTAAACGATTTGGAAGATAAAATTCGCGCCCTATGCAAAAGGTAAAAATACCGCGTACGATTGATCCGTCACGCGCTGCTCAAAAGCGACTAGATGTTGAAGGTATTATTCAAGTTAGTCTCTTTAAGCGCTTAGAGGAATCAGTTGAAGGCGTTAAACGCGACGCCCAAGTGTCAATGTCATTTGACTTAGATGAGCAGCGACTCGTTGTTATCTCTGGTAAAGCTAACATCGTGGTCGACTTAGAGTGTCAACGCTGTAATGAGGTTTTCGCACATGAGTGCGACGTCCAATTCACTTATACACCGTATTACGGTGAAAAGACTGAAGAGGAAGCACCGGAAGAGTACGATTTGGTAGATCTGAACGAGTACGGTGAAATAGACCTAATACAGTTAGTTGAAGACGAGTTCATTCTAAACTTGCCTCAAATAGCAATGCACGATGAAGCGGACTGTAGCGTTGATTCAGATAATATGGTGTTTGGTAAACTTCCAGAAGAAATTGTGGAAGAAAAGAAACCGAATCCATTTGACGTTTTAAAAAGCTTAAAGAAGTAATTCTTTAAGAACTTACATAGGAGTAGGGTCAATGGCCGTACAAAAGAGCAAGAAATCACGTTCAATGCGTGGCATGCGTCGTTCACACGATGCACTAACTACAGCAGCACTTTCTGTAGACGCAACTTCAGGTGAAACTCACCTACGCCACAACGTAACTGCTGAAGGTTACTACCGTGGCAAAAAGGTTATCAACAAGTAAGGTTGACCTTTGCAAAATATAACCGTTGCACTTGATGCAATGGGCGGGGATTTCGGTCCTCGCGTCACAGTGCCTGCCGCCGTGCAGGCACTGTCGCATTTCCCAGAGCTAAAAGTGATCCTTATTGGTGATCAAACCGCGATCACGTCTCAATTATCTTCTCTTGGTTATAAACAGGATACGCGTTTGAGTATCCAGCATACTGACCGAGTGATCTCCAACTCAGAAAAACCTTCTCTTGCACTTAGAAATAGCCACGGCACGTCGATGGCCACTGCAATTGAATTGGTCGCTGAAAATCAAGCAGACGCTTGCGTAAGTTGTGGTAACACGGGCGCTTTGATGGCACTGTCTCGTTTCAAGTTGAAATTGTTACCTGGAATCGAAAGGCCTGCTCTTATCTCTGCGTTACCTACCGCCTCCGGGGGACGAACCTGGATGCTCGATTTAGGGGCGAATGTATCAAGTGATGCCGATTCACTGTTTCAATTCGCTGTCATGGGTAGCGCTCTGGCCGAGCAATATTTGCAGCGAGCGCCTCGTGTCGCGATTCTCAATATCGGCGCCGAGGAAATTAAAGGTAATGACCTTGTAAAGCGTTGCGCGGAGATGCTCGCTCAGACTCATTCGGTTAATTTTGTTGGTTACATTGAAGGTAACCAGCTACTACACGATGCCGCAGATGTTGTTGTTTGTGATGGTTTCGTGGGCAATGTTTGTCTTAAAGCCTGTGAAGGCACAGCTCAGCTATTTATTGATAAGTTAAAATCGAGCATGATGACCTCATCTCTAAAGGGTTGGATTGCAAGAAAATTATTTTCTGGCTTATTTAATGAGCTAAAAACATTGAACCCCGACCAGTATAACGGCGCAAGTTTGCTAGGATTGCGCGGCATTGTCATAAAAAGCCACGGAAGTGCTGACGTAGACGCAGTCATCAACGCGATTGGTGAAGCACTGCATGAGGTCAAACGACAAGTACCCAGCCGTATTAGCGATCGTTTGGAAGCGGTTTTACTCGAGAGGCATTATTAGTCTTCATGTATAGCAAAATTTTAGGTACTGGCAGCTACCTGCCATCTCAGGTGCGTACTAACGCAGACCTAGAGAAAATGGTAGATACTAGTGATGAGTGGATTGTTACTCGCACGGGTATTAAAGAACGTCGCATTGCTGCTGAGAACGAGACAGTTGCCGACATGGGTTATATCGCTGCGAAAAATGCGATTGAAATGGCAGGTATCGATAAAAACGATATTGACCTTATTATTGTCGCGACAACGAGTGGCAGCCATACCTTCCCATCGTCTGCATGTCAGGTTCAAGCCAAGCTTGAGATAAAAGGTTGTCCAGCATTTGACTTAGCAGCGGCATGTTCAGGTTTTGTATATGCTCTGTCTGTTGCGGATCAACATATCAAATCGGGCATGTGCAAAAATGTGCTGGTGATTGGTTCTGACGCACTTTCTAAAACTTGTGACCCGACAGACCGCTCGACCATTATTTTGTTTGGTGACGGTGCGGGTGCAGTCGTAGTAGGGCAGAGCGAAGAACCAGGCATTCTTTCGACTCACATTTATTCAGATGGTCGCTTTGGTGAGCTACTCAGCCTTGCAGTACCTGAACGTGGTAAAGACGCTGACAAGTGGTTACACATGGCAGGTAATGAAGTGTTCAAGGTTGCGGTGACTCAGCTTTCTAAGCTGGTTAAAGATACGCTTGCCGCGAATGACATGCACAAGTCTGAATTAGACTGGTTAGTTCCACATCAGGCGAACTATCGCATTATTTCTGCTACGGCCAAAAAGTTATCAATGTCACTGGATCAAGTGGTCATTACCCTAGATAGACACGGCAACACGTCGGCGGCGACGGTACCAACTGCGCTAGATGAAGCCGTACGTGATGGGCGTATCAAGCGTGGCCAGACACTGTTGCTTGAAGCATTCGGTGGCGGCTTCACATGGGGCTCGGCTTTAGTCAAATTCTAAGCCAGACGAAATTTATGATTAAGGTGCTTAGTCGCATCTTTCTTACTTTGTTTTAAGGAAAAGAAAATGAGCAAGTTTGCTATCGTATTTCCAGGTCAGGGTTCTCAAGCTGTAGGTATGCTCGCTGAACTTGGCGAACAGTATGACGTAGTTAAACAAACATTTGCTGAAGCGTCTGACGCTCTTGGCTACGACCTATGGGCATTGGTCCAAAATGGTCCTGCTGAAGATCTCAATCAAACGCACCGTACTCAGCCAGCATTGCTAGCTTCTTCTGTTGCTATCTGGCGTGTGTGGCAAGAGCTTGGCCTTGAGCAACCAGCTAACCTAGCGGGTCACAGCCTAGGTGAATACTCTGCGCTAGTTTGTGCGGGTGTTATTGACTTTAAACAAGCGATTAAGCTTGTTCAGCTTCGTGGTCAGCTAATGCAAGAAGCGGTGCCAGCTGGCACAGGTGCAATGTACGCAATCATTGGTTTAGACGATGATGCAATTGCGAAAGCGTGTGAAGAAGCAGCACAAGGTGACGTTGTATCACCAGTTAACTTTAACTCTCCAGGTCAGGTAGTCATCGCTGGTAGTAAAGATGCGGTAGAACGTGCAGGCGCACTTTGTAAAGAAGCGGGCGCTAAGCGTGCACTTCCTCTACCTGTATCAGTGCCTTCACACTGTGCATTAATGAAGCCTGCGGCTGACAAGCTAGCGGTTGCTCTTGAAGAGATCGAATTTAACGCACCTCAGTTCCCAGTGATTAACAACGTTGATGTCGCAGCAGAAACGGACCCAGCGAAAATCAAAGACGCACTGGTACGCCAGCTATACAGCCCAGTTCGTTGGACCGAAAGCGTGCAACTGATGAGTGAGCAAGGTGTTGAGACGCTATTGGAACTTGGCCCTGGTAAAGTTCTCACTGGCCTGACAAAACGCATTGTTAAGACGCTAGGCGGCGCAGCTGTGAATGATGTTGCATCTCTAGAAGCTGCTAAGTAATAAAGAATTTAAGGAATAACGAACATGATGAACCTAGAAGGCAAGATTGCTCTAGTAACTGGTGCTAGTCGTGGTATTGGTCGCGCTATCGCTGAACTGCTTGTTGAGCGCGGTGCAACCGTTATTGGTACAGCAACGTCTGAAAGTGGTGCTGCGGCGATCAGCGAGTACCTTGGTGAAAATGGTAAAGGTCTCGCACTAAACGTAACTGACGTTGAGTCAATTGAAGCAACGCTTAAGACTATTAACGACGAGTTCGGTGCAATCGACATTCTAGTGAACAACGCTGGTATCACTCGTGATAACCTACTAATGCGTATGAAAGACTCTGAGTGGGATGACATCATCGACACTAACCTAACGCCAATCTTCCGTATGTCTAAAGCGGTACTGCGCGGTATGATGAAGAAGCGTTCAGGTCGCATTATCAACGTAGGTTCTGTTGTTGGCACTATGGGTAATGCAGGTCAAGCAAACTACGCAGCGGCAAAGGCGGGTGTTATCGGTTTCACTAAATCGATGGCTCGTGAAGTGGCTTCACGCGGTGTAACGGTGAATACGGTTGCTCCAGGTTTCATTGAAACTGATATGACGAAAGCGCTAAACGATGAACAACGCGCAACCACACTGGCGAACGTTCCAGCTGGTCGTCTAGGTGATCCACGTGAGATTGCTTCAGCAGTAGTATTCCTTGCTTCTCCAGAAGCAGCTTACATTACTGGCGAAACTTTGCATGTAAATGGCGGCATGTACATGGTGTAAAACGCTTTCCTGGCAGAAAAGATGAACTTTTTCATTAATTTTCACTCAAATTTCTGCCAGCTAAGTGAATTTGCACGATTTGTCGTCAACTAGGCTACTTATTGTCATAAAAATAGCCTATAGTTTGTGGTTGATGACGAGAACATGCGCAAGATTTGTGCATGATTTAAGTCAAAAATGTATTGAATTTCGGTTAAAATCGCTAAAATTGTGGTTTGACCAGCAAGGTCCCTCTTGCAACTTTCAGTAGTTCGAATAAACTACGGAATCATCGCATTAGGCGAAATCTGTAAAGGAAAAGAAAAAATGAGCAACATCGAAGAACGCGTAAAGAAAATCATTGTTGAGCAGCTAGGTGTAGACGAAGCTGAAGTTAAAAACGAAGCTTCATTCGTTGACGATCTAGGTGCTGATTCTCTAGACACTGTTGAACTAGTAATGGCTCTAGAAGAAGAATTCGACACTGAGATTCCAGACGAAGAAGCTGAGAAAATCACTACTGTTCAAGCTGCAATCGACTACGTAAACAGCGCTCAGTAATATCTCTCCCAGGCGGCCTTCTGGCCGCCTGTGTTCTTTTTAACACTTCTATCCTTCCATAGAATCATTTCAATTCCGGAGAATAAAATCGTGTCCAAGCGTCGTGTTGTTGTCACTGGCATGGGTATGTTGTCACCGGTAGGCAACACCGTAGAATCATCTTGGAAAGCCTTGCTAGCTGGTCAAAGTGGTATTGTAAATATTGAACACTTTGATACCGAAAATTTCTCAACTCGCTTTGCGGGCCTAGTGAAAGACTTTGACTGTACTGAATACATGTCTAAGAAAGATGCGCGTAAAATGGATTTATTCATCCAGTACGGCATTGCAGCTGGTATCCAAGCTTTAGATGACTCTGGTTTACAAATCAACGAAGAAAATGCACCTCGTGTAGGCGTAGCGATTGGTTCAGGCATCGGTGGTCTAGATCTCATCGAAGCAGGCCATACTGCTCTTGTTGAAAAAGGCCCACGTAAAGTTAGCCCATTCTTCGTTCCATCAACCATCGTTAACATGGTTGCAGGTAACTTATCTATTATGCGTGGTCTTCGCGGTCCTAACATCGCGATCTCGACGGCGTGTACTACTGGCCTTCACAACATTGGTCATGCAGCTCGTATGATTGCATACGGTGATGCTGATGCAATGGTTGCTGGCGGTGCTGAAAAGGCGTCTACGCCACTCGGCATGGCAGGCTTTGGTGCAGCGAAAGCACTGTCAACTCGTAACGATGAGCCACAAAAAGCTTCTCGTCCTTGGGATAAAGACCGTGATGGTTTCGTTCTCGGTGACGGTGCAGGCATGATGGTGCTTGAAGAGTACGAACACGCCAAAGCGCGTGGTGCGAAGATTTATGCTGAGCTTGTTGGCTTTGGTATGTCTGGTGACGCTTACCACATGACTTCACCTAGTGAAGACGGTTCAGGTGGTGCGCTAGCAATGGAAGCCGCGATGCGTGATGCTGGTATTACTGGTGTTCAGGTAGGCTACGTTAACGCTCACGGTACATCAACTCCAGCAGGTGATGTGGCAGAAATCAAAGGCGTTAAGCGCGCTCTAGGTGAAGAGGGTGCTAAACAAGTTAAGGTGTCTTCAACGAAATCGATGACTGGTCACCTACTTGGTGCTGCGGGTTCGGTTGAAGCTATCATTACTGTAATGTCGCTTGTTGACCAGATTGTTCCACCAACAATCAACCTAGACAATCCAGAGGAAGGCCTAGATATCGATCTTGTTCCTCATACAGCTAAAGAAGTATCGATGGAGTATGCAATTTGTAACTCGTTCGGCTTTGGCGGTACTAACGGTTCGTTAGTCTTTAAGAAGATCTAATTAGACTTTTTCTGGTTTAAAACGGCTTAATGCTTTGGCATTAAGCCGTTTTGTTATTTAATAAGCCAAGATTTTCACGCGCTTCGATGCCAGACAAATATAAGGAAGTGACATGTTCTTGGTTAACGGCAGTCCCTCTGATTTTATCTCTTTAACCGATCGATCATTCCAATACGGCGATGGCTGTTTTACCACTATGCTGACAAGACATGGCACCATTCAATACTGGTCATATCATAGAGATCGCATGAACGCTTGCTTGGACTTGTTACAAATCCCTCATCCTGATTGGCAGCAGGTAGAGCAGTGGTTGGACAGAGTGGTGAGATCAGATCATAGGGCTGGTATCAAACTCCATATTAGTCGTGGCGAAGGGGGCAGGGGATATAGCCCTACTCAAGTGGACTCACCAAATGTTACTATTAGCGACTTTATTTATCCGCCTCATTATGAACAATGGCTAGAGCAAGGATTGTCGCTCGGTATATGCACTACGCGGCTTGGACACAACCCACTATTGGCTGGGCATAAGCACAACAATCGTCTTGAACAGGTGCTACTGAAAGCCGAAATGGATGGCGCTCATTTACCTGATGGTATTGCACTCAATATCGATGATCATGTCATAGAAACTACCATGGCAAACGTGTTTTGGCTTCGCGGTAACCAGTTATGTACTCCTGATCTCTCTAAGTCGGGGGTTTCGGGTGTGATGAGACGGGTCATCTTGGAGTGGGCCAAGGCGAATGGCATCGCAATCGAAGTCGGCAACTTCGCTTTGACAGATCTGCTAGACGCCGACGAAGTATTTATCACCAACTCAATTCTTGGTGTTGCACCGGTAAACCAGATAGGTGAAAAGACGTTTGCAATAGGAACAATAACTAAACGAATTCAGGAGATGGTTAACTCGTGATTAAAAAAATCACTCTTTTTCTGCTATTGGTAGTCGCACTCGCTGCGGCTGGCTACTTCTATGTTGCCAAGCAGGTTCAACACTATGTGGATCAACCTATAAAGATCGAACAAGCCGAAATTTTCACGATTGAATCAGGAACGAGTTTTAATCGTGTTTTGGCTAATCTAACCAAAGCTGATTTGATAGAAACGAGCGATATGGTTCAGTTCGTACGCCGTTTTCATCCCGAACTCACCCAGCTTAGGGCAGGAACCTACCTTCTTGAGCCTGGCCTTGATCTTAAGCAAGCCTTGATGCAATTTAAACAAGGTAAAGAGCATCAGTTTGCGATCACTTTTGTCGAAGGTTCTACATTCAAAGAGTGGCGAGAAATTTTAGAAGTATCGCCATACTTAGAACACGAGTTAATGGGACTCAGTGAGGCCGAAATCGCCGAGTTAGTGGGTTTACCACATCAAAAGCTTGAGGGTTTGCTACTCGCAGAAACATACCACTACACATTTGGTGCGTCCGATCTTGATATTATAAAGCGAGCTGCGGCTAAGCTTCAGGCAGTGCTTGATGAGCACTGGGAAAAACGTCAGGCGAATTTACCCCTTAAATCATCGTACGAGGCTCTAATTCTTGCCTCTATTATAGAGAAAGAGACGGCTGTTGAATCGGAGCGTGAACGTGTTGCCGCAGTGTTTATAAATCGCCTCAATAAACGTATGCGACTACAAACGGATCCTACGGTTATCTATGGCATGGGAGACAAGTACGACGGCAATATTCGCAAAAAAGATCTGCGTACTCCGACACCTTATAACACCTATACCATTTTTGGATTGCCGCCAACACCGATCGCTATGCCTGGTGAGGCCTCCATCGCCGCAGCGTTGAATCCTGAAGATAGCAACTATCTTTATTTTGTCGCAAGCGGTAAGGGTGGTCACGTTTTCTCTAAAACATTGGCTGAACATAACCGCGCTGTTCAAGCGTATCTAAAACAATTAAGAAGTAACAAATGAAAAACGCAAAATTCATCGTTATCGAAGGCCTAGAAGGGGCTGGTAAAAGCACGGCGATTCAAGCTGTTCTAGAAACTCTCAAACAGGCGGGGATTGAGCGTATTCAGCAGACACGTGAGCCTGGTGGTACCGCATTGGCGGAAAAACTTCGTACCCTTGTGAAACAAGAGCACCAAGGTGAAGAGTTGCAGGACATGACGGAACTGCTATTGATGTATGCTGCCAGAGTTCAATTGGTTGAGAATGTGATAAAGCCAGCCCTTGCTGATGGTGTCTGGGTGGTTGGTGACCGTCATGATATGTCTTCTCAAGCTTATCAAGGTGGTGGCCGTCAGATTCCTCATGAAACCATGCAGGCCCTCAAAAAAACTACCTTGGGAGATTTCAAACCCGACTTAACGCTTTATCTTGACCTCGATCCTCGTGTCGGCTTAGAGCGTGCTCGAGGGCGTGGTGAGCTTGACCGCATTGAAAAAATGGACATGAGCTTTTTTGACAGAACACGCGCACGCTATTTGGAAATTGCTGATCAAGATGATTCTGTTGTGATTATCAATGCAGAGCAAGCTATTGCAAAGGTTGCTGCGGATATCTCTGCCGTGTTAAGTGATTGGGTGAACGCGTAGCCTATGAACCAACTTTATCCTTGGCTGGCTGACTTATGGCAGGAGTGGCAGGCAAATCTACAAACTGACCGTTTTTCTAACGCGTCTCTTGTCGTCGCGCAACAAGGGATGGGTATCGAGCAACTAATCGAGCAGTTCAGTCGGGCTGTGATGTGTCAAAACTATCCCGCTGAGGCTTGTGGGTTTTGCCACTCATGTCAGTTGATGGAGTCTAAAAGCCACCCTGACTATCACATCATCCAGCCTGAAAAAGAGGGCAAGACGATCACTGTCGAGCAGATTCGCCAATGTAATCGACTCGCGCAGGAATCGTCACAGCTATCTGGGGCAAGGTTGTTTGTTATTTATCCTGTCGAAGCGATGAATGAGTCGGCGGCGAATGCCCTGCTTAAAACGTTAGAAGAGCCTTCTTCGAGCTGTATGTTCTTACTGGTAACACATCGTTCACATTCACTATTACCAACAATTACTAGCCGTTGTCAGCAGTGGCACTTGGCCGCTCCTGAATCTCAATCGGTTGCCAAATGGTTAAGCGAACAGTCGATTGGTGAAGTGCCTGCTTACGCTGCCCATATTAATGGTAATGCGCCTCTCGCGACATTGACGTTTGTTCAACGGGGTAAAGTGAGTCACTATCTTGAGCTCGAATCGCAGTTTCTTGCCCTATGCCGACAGCAAGGGGATGTTGTCAAATTGGCTAAAGATCTTGCTCAAGAGCCTAGCGAATCACTGAATTGGGTATGGTATCTGCTTGCAGATGCACAAAAGGTTCACTACGGTTTGCATACCTCGTCTTTTACACCTGGGGCTGCTCAAGTAGCACAGCTAGTGGACTATCAGAAGTTGTATATACAGACTGAGGAATTAATCAAACTCATAGAGCAGCTTAGACTACACTCTGGGTTAAATGCTGAGTTGCTTATTCTTGATTGGCTGTTCAAATTTAATGGGGACATATGTTCGTAGATTCTCACTGTCACTTAGACAAATTAGATTATCAAGAGCTACACAATGGCATAGAGGATGTGGTTGCTAAGGCGAAAGCGGCCAATGTGACTGATCTACTGTCTGTTGGTGTTACGCTTGACTCTTTTCCTAATATGATTGAGTTGATTGAACCATACGATAATGTCTATGCATCTTGTGGTGTTCATCCTCTCGATGTTGAAAGCGATTTCGCACTCGATCAACTTCATGAATATGCCTCTCACCCCAAAGTTGTGGCTATTGGTGAAACGGGTCTTGATTACCACTACCAGCCTGAGACCGCAGAACTTCAAAAGCTGCGCTTTGAGCAGCAAGTTGAGTTGGCGGTAAAGCTGAACAAGCCGCTCATTATCCACACTCGCAATGCACGTCAGGATACATTGAATATTTTGGCGAATGGCCATGCGGAAAAATGTGGTGGGGTTATTCATTGTTTCACTGAGGATCTTCCTTTCGCTCAAGCCGCAATGGAAATGGGTTTTTATATATCAATTTCTGGGATCGTGACCTTTCGCCAAGCCACCGAGCTGAAAGAAGTTGTGAAAGCTTTACCACTTGAAAGGCTGCTTATTGAGACCGACTCACCTTATTTAGCTCCCGTTCCTCATCGAGGTAAACAGAACCAACCAGCGTATGTAGTGGAGGTGGCTTCCTACATTGCACAGCTTAAAGGGTGTTCACTCGGTGAGGTTGGGCAAAAAACCAGCGAAAACTTCAGGAATCTTTTTTTGAGATAGAAAATGAGATTTGTACGAAAAAGGAGCGCAAGCTCCTTTTTTTTGTGTCCAAGATCACGTGCTACCGTTTTTTTAGCCTTGTTTACTAAATATGTTGAAGATGAGAACTAAAAATGTACGGGTTGTAATTTTGTTACATGAAATAACAACCGTGTCTATTTTATTTACCCATCGAAATTAATAAGTGGTATTAATTTTATCAATAAAAACAAGGTGTTATTAAGATGAAATCCATTTCAAATCAGCTTTTGGATTGTGATCTATATATTAGTTTGAAACTAAATTTCGTAACTCGCTAGAAAGTTTGATTACCAACAATATATATTTAGAGGCAGAAAATATACTGTCATATGTGGTTACATTTTCTTTGGGTGCTAACATTTAAGGCTACGGGGGTGTGCCGTTAGAGCCCAATAATTCTTATAATTTTTCAGGAGCATAAACATGTTTAAGAACCTTTTTGCTAACCTGCAAAAAGTTGGTAAAGCTCTGATGCTACCAGTATCGGTGTTACCAGTTGCAGGTATTTTATTAGGTGTAGGCGCTGCCGACCTAGGCTTTATTCCAGATATCGTATCGAATTTGATGGAACAAGCGGGCGGTTCAGTATTTGGTCAAATGGCACTACTGTTTGCAGTAGGTGTGGCACTTGGCTTTACTAACAACGACGGTGTTGCAGGTCTTGCTGCAATCGTTGGTTACGGCATCATGACTGCAACACTAGGCGTAATGGCTGGTGTTATGGGTGTTGAGAAAATCGATACTGGTGTTCTTGGTGGTATCCTAGTAGGTGGTGTTGCTGCATGGGCATTCAACCGCTTCTTCAAGATCCAACTTCCAGAATACTTGGGTTTCTTCGCTGGTAAACGTGCTGTGCCAATCATCACTGGTTTTACTGCGATCGGTCTTGGTATCGTTCTTTCAGTTGTTTGGCCTCCAATCGGTGGTGCTATCGCATCATTCTCT
Source organism: Vibrio sp. TRT 29B02 (assembly GCF_050113655.1). NCBI lineage: Bacteria > Pseudomonadati > Pseudomonadota > Gammaproteobacteria > Vibrionales > Vibrionaceae > Vibrio > Vibrio sp. TRT 29B02. The sequence goes on along the minus strand of NZ_JBNJOJ010000002.1, from coordinate 216,075 downwards.
GACTGGGCTGCTCACCAAAACCCACAAGTTGCATTCGGTATCTACGGTATCGTTGAGCGTTCACTAATCCCATTCGGTCTTCACCACGTATGGAACGTACCATTCTTCTTCGAAGCAGGTACTTGTGTTAACGCTGCTGGCGAAACTCAAAACGGCGTACTTACTTGTTACCTAGTGGCTGATGAGGCTTCTCGTGCTGCGGGCAATGGCTTCGGTCAGCTAGCGGGTGGTTACATGTTCAAGATGTTCGGTCTACCAGCTGCTGCTATCGCTATCGCTCACTCTGCTAAACCAGAGAACCGTGCGAAAGTAATGGGTATCATGGCTTCTGCTGCACTGACTTCATTCCTAACAGGTATCACTGAGCCAATCGAGTTCTCATTCCTATTCGTTGCTCCTGTGCTTTACGGAATTCACGCTCTACTAGCTGGTTCTGCGTACGTTGTTGCTAACACTCTAGGTTTTGTACACGGTACTTCATTCTCACACGGTCTAATCGACTTCCTAGTTCTTTCTGGTAACTCTCAGAAGATGGGTCTGATGGTTGCTGTAGGTCTAGTTTACGCTGCAATCTACTACGTGGTATTCCGCGCAGTTATCAAAGCGATGGATCTTAAGACTCCTGGTCGTGAAGATGAAACAGAAGAGACTTCAGTTGCTACTGGTTCTGACCTAGCTGGTGAACTTGTTGCTGCATTCGGCGGTAAAGCTAACATCACTGGTCTTGACGCATGTATCACTCGCCTACGTGTTGCCGTTGCAGACACAGCAGCTGTTGACCAAGACAAACTAAAACAGCTAGGCGCTGCAGGTGTTGTCGTTGTAGCAGGTGGTGTTCAGGCTATCTTCGGTACTAAGTCTGACAACCTGAAAACAGAAATGGATGAGTGGATTCGTAACCACGGTTAATCCATCCCCATACTGATTAAAAGGAGGCATTAGCCTCCTTTCTTATTTTCATGCTCTGAAGATGTATCGGTGTACGACTAAAAGCGCCAGCTAATCCCAAGATTTGCGGAGAATTGGTTCATCCAATCTGTTTGGAATTTAATCACGCAGGAGTCATTGCTACTGTTGTTGAATTGGCATATTCCAGTGGTTTCGTTATCCACGACCGTTCCTAGCCAACGAATATGAGTGTTAAGCGCAAGTGAGTCTGACACTCGGTATTCAATTCCCGTAAAGATACTCGCTGAAAACCCTACTTCGTCTTTAACCCAATCTGCATTGATATACGATGCTCCAAGCCCGATACCCAAGTAAGCTGAGATTTTGTCCTCGACCGGATAGTAGATGCTGCTTTGCAGATGCAAGTAGTGGATGGATGAGTTGAGGTTGATGTTTTCCACTTCACTATTTTGCTGGCTGTAAAATAGCCCAATGCGACCGTTGTCAATATCACTTTCAATGGACAGGGCAAAGCTTGGTGAGCTGGTTAAGTCGAGCTTGTTCTGAGCTTGGTCTTCAACACTCCCTCCCGCGGTGTAGCCAATCCAAGGTGAAATGTGTATCTCAGCAAAGGCCACCGGACTGGTCACAAGTAACAGTATTGGCATGGTATGTTTGAGTTTCATTTATAGCCTCTTTCCTGATCAGTAATGCGTTAATTGTGACGCTAACATCATAATGCCACACAAAAAATACGTATTAATTGAAGATGGCTCACATAGATGTTATTACTTTGTTACACAATAAAGGAGGTGTCTATGCAACACGATCTGAAGTTTGCCCTAATCATTACAGTGACAGTATTTGCTGTTCTTCTCGGATTTGCTGTTACTGCTGTTATGACGGCGTAGCCATTCGATGAAAAACTGCGGTGTTATCACCAACGCTGCTGTACAACTCGATACTGAAAGGCTCAAAAAGTACACTGGCGGTAACAATGCCTTGGTTGCTCAGGGAGGCGGCCAAAGGGGGATTTTTACCTCTGGTGTTCTTGATGCATTTCTCCTTTCCAATTTTGATCCCTTCCACTCCTTTTATGGCACATCGGCTGGTGCATTAAACTTGTGCGCTTTCCTATGCCGCCAAAGAGGTATTGGCCGCTCGTTTATTCTCGACCTGACGACTGACTCTGAGTTTTTTCACCTGTTTCGTTATATTCGTCGTAAGCAGTATCTTGGTTTAGATTGGGCTTTGGATAAGATTAGCGACTATCCATACCGGCTAGATATAGATTTAGGCCGAAGGGTACTCGCAAATCGGCATGCCTACGCCGCTGTAACCGATACTGAGCGTTTGTTTGACCACTACCTACCAATGTTGCAAGAAGATTGGAAAAAGGTGCTCATAGCCACGTGTGCGATTCCTCGCTTGTATCATCAACCAGTACAGTTTCCTCACGGCGAGTATGTCGATGGGGGTGTTTCTGCTTCGATACCCGTCCAGGAGGCGTGGCGCAGAGAGGCGCGTTGCATCGTTGTCATTCGGACTGAAGGTGATGATCTATTAGATAAGCCTCCTGTTGAGACTCAGCAATTGGAAAATATGTGGTTACGTGATTCGTTTAATCTCATTCATGGTCATTTTCAGGAAAGGCTTGGACGCTGGAAACACGATTGGCACCTGTTTTTCGCCGCGCAGGTTGAGCGTGCTAAGCGGGAAAAAATAGAGCATAAACATCTTGAATCACTAAATGGTGGACGTTGGCTATTTGGGGCGGATGATGTTTATCGACTGAGCCATTTGTTAGGGGACAAGTTTGATTCAGGCTTAGCGGATATGCTGATGGTACACTATCAAACCTATTCGTTGACCCAAGAGTTTTTGCATTCGCCACCTGATGACTGTTTTGTTATCCAAATTAGGCCCGAACAAGCGCTGAAATCGAGTTCACTAATGAGTGAGAGAGAAGATCTGCTGCATGACTACCAGACGGGTTTAGACGCTGGATTTCGTTTTGTAGAAGCGTTTTCTCAGTGTACTGACAAACTTGCCGTCGTATGTAAATAAGGGAGCTGATACGCTCCCTTAACGGTTGCAGAGTGCTGACTTGTTATGCAGCTAAGATACGCATACAGTTGGTTGAACCAACTACGTCCATCACATCCCCCTGAGTAATAATCACTAGGTCACCATCGTCTAATAATCCACGTTGCTTCAAGGTGGCGACAGCGGCTTCGGCCGTGGCGAGCCCCGTCGCTGACTTATCATCAAAGAAGACAGGGAATACGCCGCGATAAAGCGCCGATAAATTAAGCGTACTTTCATTGCGTGAGAGAGCGAAGATTGGTAGCCCCGAGCTCAAGCGAGACATCATAAGCGCGGTACGACCGGATTCAGTCAGTGTCACAATGCCTTTGATTCCACGCATGTGGTTTGCTGCAAACATTGTTGACATTGCAATCGTCTCTTCACCTGTCTCAAATACGGACTCCATTCGGTAGCTAGAACGGTTTACAGCGGACATTTTCTCTGCCCCTAAACAGACTTCTGCCATCGAGCGAACGGTTTCTAGTGGGTATTTGCCCGCAGCGGTTTCACCTGACAACATGACGGCATCGGTGCCGTCTAAGACCGCATTGGCTACGTCCATTACTTCGGCACGAGTCGGCATTGGGTTTTCCATCATCGACTCCATCATCTGCGTCGCCGTGATAACGGTTCGGTTGAGTGCTCGAGCTCTGCGGATAAGTTGTTTTTGAACACCCACAAGCTCTGGGTCACCAATTTCGACCCCTAAATCACCACGCGCAACCATCACCGCATCCGAAGCAATGATGATGTCGTCAATGTTAGCTTCACTCTCTACTGTTTCGGCACGTTCCACTTTGGCGACGAGACGGGTCTGTAGCCCTGCATCGGTCGCGAGTCTGCGGGCATACTTCATATCTTCCCCGTTGCGAGGAAATGAAACCGCAAGGTAGTCAACGTTAATTTCGGCTGCGAGCTTGATATCTTTCTTGTCCTTCTCTGTGAGCGCTTCAGCAGAGAGACCACCGCCTTTTTTGTTTATCCCTTTGTTGTTTGATAGCGGGCCACCAATAATAACTTTGGTACGGACTTCTGTACCGTTAACAGCAATGACCTGTAGCTGAACACGGCCATCGTCAAGCAGCAGAATATCGCCAGTCGAGACATCGTTTGGTAGTTCTTTATAGTCAAGACCGACTGCATCCTTATTGCCTTCACCCGGAGGTAAGGCGCTGTCGAGAGTGAAAATATCGCCGATAGAGAGGGTGATTTTGCCTTCTTTAAATGTGGATACACGAATTTTTGGGCCTTGAAGGTCTCCCAGAATTGCGACATGAGTGCCCAGTTTTGCAGCGATGTTACGAACTCGTGTTGCTCGCTCACGATGATCGTCTGCGGTTCCGTGCGAGAAGTTCATCCGTACTACATTGACCCCAGCTTCGATAATTGCTTCCAGCATGCCGGGTTGATCGGTAGAAGGTCCTAGAGTAGAGACAATTTTTGTTCTTCTTTGGATTGCAGTCATTCGGATCTCCTTGGTTTGACTTTGCCGCGTACTCGTTAACGTGCGGCACCTGTGCTTTTTTCCGTACTTACGTCAGGTTAGCTATAAGTATATACCTGAGTAAAATCTGTGCTAATAAATCACATTACAATTCGATGTCGGTCTGTGAAAAGGTGATTGAAGAGATATTTATTAACGCAAAAAAATGCGAATCGATTTGTGATAAATCCTTCGCTATTTGATTAGGAACACAAAGAATCATGTTTATACGTGACACTTGTCACGGCAATCTATCAAAGCTCTTCACAATTACTTCGCAAAGTAAAAAAATTGTCGAGTTGTTGATATTTGGAGCACTCTATGTACATGGCTCAACCCGGCCATATTGATCATATCAAGCAGGTCAATGCTGGCCGCGTATATAAACTTATTGATCAAAAAGGACCTATTTCGCGGATTGACCTCTCCAAACAGAGTGAGCTGGCGCCAGCTAGCATTACCAAAATCACCCGAGAGCTCATCGAAGCGCATCTTATTCATGAAACCACGGTTCAAGAAGCGACCAGTCGTGGACGTCCTGCTGTTGGTTTGCAAGTCAACAATGAAGGTTGGCAGTTCCTATCTATGCGTCTTGGACGTGGCTACTTAACGATCGCTTTGCATGAGCTGGGTGGGGACGTTCTAATCGACACCAAAATCGATATCCATGAAGTGGACCAAGATGATGTTCTCGCTCGCTTACTTCATGAAATTGATGAGTTTTTTCAAACCTACTCAGAGCAGTTAGATCGCGTAACCAGTATCGCGATTACTTTGCCAGGTCTCGTTAACTCTGAGCAGGGGATAGTGTTGCAGATGCCGCACTACAATGTTGAGAATCTGCCGTTAGGGCCAGAAATATACAAGGCGACGGGGTTGCCAGTATTTATTGCCAACGATACGCGCGCATGGGCTTTAGCTGAAAAGCTGTTCGGTCATTCGCAAGATAATGAGAATTCGGTTCTGATCTCTATTCACCACGGCTTAGGTGCGGGGATTGTGCTGGATGGACGCGTACTGCAAGGGCGTCATGGCAATATTGGTGAACTCGGTCATATCCAAATCGATCCCAATGGCAAGTTATGTCATTGTGGAAACCGTGGGTGTCTAGAAACGGTTGCCAGTTCTCAGGCAATTAGGGGGGAGGTGACCCAGCGTATCGCTCAGGGCGAAGCTTCTTCCCTGTCGGAAATAGAAGAGATCACCGTAGAAGATATCTGTGAAGCGGCTGAAAATGGCGACCCGCTCGCTGTTGATGTGATTGAAAAACTTGGCCGTTACCTTGGCTCTGCGATTGCAATTGTGATTAACCTCTTCAACCCAGAAAAGGTGTTGATTGGTGGGGTGATTAACCAAGCGAAAGAAGTACTTTACCCTGCGATTCAAACTTGTATTGAAGAGCAAAGCTTACCCGTGTATCACCAAGACTTAGAGCTGGTAGAGTCACGTTTCTATAAGCAGGCGACGATGCCTGGAGCGGCATTAATCAAGCAAGCTCTTTATGATGGTCTATTGTTGATGAAGGTTATCGAAGGATAGTAGTTTCTGAGCTGTAGTTCCTTTATCTTTCTAGTAAACCCATATAATCTTGAATGATATATGGGTTTATTTTTATGTTAGTCTTGCTATAGACTACTTTTGTTATATACACATCGGTCGAGAAGTAGTATGTCTGGAGTTTTAAATACCGTTGATCAGCGAACTAATCTAGTGGGTGAAAACCGCCTAGAGCTTCTGTTGTTTAGCTTGAATAGCAGGCAGGTTTTCGCCATCAACGTATTCAAAGTACGTGAAGTGATCAAGGTTCCACCGTTGACCAAAATGCCCGGTTCGCATCATCATATCACCGGCGTTGCTTCTCTTCGTGGTGTATCCGTTCCTGTTATTGATTTGCGTGCCGCAATTGGTTTTCCTCCATCTCGTCTAGAGAATCAAGAAGAGAATCTGATCATCACGGAATATAACCGAACCATACAAGGGTTTCTGGTTGGTCAGGTGCGCAATATCGTTAATACCGCATGGACGGAAATTCAGCCTCCGCCAAAAACCGCAGGACGAGCAAACTACTTAACGGCGATCACGCATGTTAAAGGTGGTGACAATCTAGATATCGTTGAAATCATCGATGTCGAGAAGGTGCTGGCTGAGATTATTGACTATGACATTTCTATCTCGGAAGGGGTTCTTGATCACGATTTGGTGACTGAGATGGTTGGTCGTAACGTTCTGATTGTTGATGATTCTTCGACAGCACGTACTCAAGTGCGTGGTACTTTGTCACAGCTTGGCCTGAATATTATTGAATGTCGCGATGGCTTAGAAGCGCTCAATTTACTTAAGTCGTGGTGCGACGAAGGTAAGAACGTCGTTGAAGACCTGTTGTTGATGATCACAGATGCCGAAATGCCAGAAATGGATGGCTACAAACTGACTCATGAAGTTCGTAGTGATCCCCGAATGAAAGATCTTTTTGTCACACTCAATACTTCTCTCAGTGGCAGTTTTAATGATGCCATGGTGAAAAAGGTAGGCTGTGACCGTTTTATTTCTAAGTTCCAGCCAGACTTATTGGTTCAAGTGGCGCAAGATCGTCTGCGCGATGTATTGAATAAATAGAGATTATCGATATCTGTATTGATTAAAGGGAGCATTGCTCCCTTTTTGCTTAATTTATAATGGGCTTACATCGTTGAATTTAGTGAAAGTCCCGCGATTTACTGCGTAAATCTTGCAGCTTATCGGTCATATCGATCAAACGGCCGGCAATAACATGATGAACATCCCCTTCTTTCTCTAGAATCCCTTTCACCTGCAAGATCTTTGCGGTCAAATAGGCGGCTTTTTGGGCCCGTGAGGTTGCTTTCCAAACCACGACATTGATGTTGCCTGTATCATCTTCGAGCGTGAAAAACGTCACTCCTGCGGCGGTGCCAGGTGACTGTTTCCCCGTTACGACACCTGTCACCGTGACTAAAGACTGATGCGCTTTCTGTGCCAAATCACGCATACGAGTAAAGCGACCGAGAACACCGCTTTCATCCAATAGAGTGATAGGATGCTTGGCAAGAGATAGCCCAGTCGCGGCATAATCTTCAAGGATAGTTTGACTTTCGGAAGGTACATTCACAGTGGGGAGTTCAGCTTCTTGCATATGCTGAAATAGAGGGAGATCAGAGAGAGTGTCCATCATTGCCCAGCGGGTCTGATAGCGATTATTACTTAGACTATGCATGGCGTTGGCGGATGCTAGCAGCTCAAGATCACGTTGGTTGAGACCAATATGTTTAAGTTGATTGATATGAGTAAATCTCGTTTCGGCTCTGGCATGGAGCAATTGTTTAGCACTCTGAGTGCTGAAGCCTTTGATTTGTCTGAGTCCAAGCCGAATCGCCCACTTCCCCTGTTCACAAACGACGTGGTGATCGTATTGTGAGGCATTCACACAGACTGGCAAAATATGAACACCATGGCGACGAGCGTCTTGTACGAGTTGTGAGGCACTATAAAAACCCATCGGCAGGCTATTGAGAAGCGATGTATAAAAAGCCTCAGGGTAGTAATGCTTGAGCCATGCCGAGCAATAAGCAAGTACTGCAAAAGAGGCTGAGTGACTTTCTGGAAAGCCGTATTCACCAAATCCAAGTATCTGGGCGAAGATGCGTTCAGCAAACTCAATCTCATAGCCTCTGGCGAGCATGCCTTCTATCAGCTTGGTTTTGAATTTGACTAAGTCACCACTCTTTTTCCACGCGGCCATAGCACGGCGAAGTTGATCCGCTTCACCCCCACTGAAGCCCGCAGCCACCATGGCAATTTTAATCACTTGTTCCTGAAAAATAGGCACACCGAGAGTCCTCTCGAGTACGCTGCGCACCTCTTGTGATGGGTACTCGACACTTTCTTCGCCATTTCTGCGTTTTAGGTAGGGATGAACCATGTCACCTTGAATCGGGCCAGGACGAACAATGGCAATTTGGATGACGAGATCGTAATAGCAGGTGGGTTTTAAGCGTGGTAGCATGCTCATTTGTGCCCGAGATTCGATTTGAAACACACCGACAGTATCGGCTTTCTGAATCATGCGGTAGACCTGGCTATCATCCTGACGCCGGGTGATTTCCGCGATGGTGAGTGTACGGTGGTGGAGACGTTCAATGAGGTCAAAGCATTTACGAATCGCAGTCAGCATTCCTAGGGCTAATACGTCTACTTTCAACAGTTTCAGTGACTCTAGATCATCCTTATCCCATTGAATAACGGTTCTGTCTACCATCGATGCGTTTTCTACTGGGACGAGCTCATATAGCGGCCCTGCGGCAATAATAAAACCGCCCACATGTTGCGAGAGATGACGTGGAAAACCAAGAATATCATTCACCAACGAGATGAACTGTTCCCCCTTTAGCGAGTCTGGTTGAAGACCAAGCTCCACTATCTGAGCTTGCCATCCCTGAGCTCGGTCGCGGCGATTGATATTTTTGATAAAGTAATCCAACTGACTCTCTTCGATTCCCAACGCTTTACCTACATCACGCACGGCGCTTTTGAAACGGTACGAAATGACCGTGGCGGCGAGTGCGGCACGTTCGCGACCATATTTTTGATAAATATACTGGATGACTTCTTCGCGTCGTTCATGCTCAAAATCGACATCAATATCCGGCGGCTCATCGCGTTCACGGCTGATGAACCGTTCGAACAGGACGGAGATTTTTCTGGGATCCACAGAGGTAATCTCTAAGCAGTAACAGACGACTGAGTTGGCGGCTGAACCCCGACCCTGATAGAGGATATGGTTGTTTTTGGCGAACATGACGATGTCATGAATGGTCAAAAAATAGAATGGATAATTAAGCTCGTCGATCAGTGCGAGCTCTTTATTAATCGTCGTTTCGATATCACTTGGAACGCCATCTGGAAAGCGCAGCTTTTTACCATGTTCAACTAACTTGGTTAGGTAACTCATCGGCGTGTGTCCATCGGGGACCAGCTCGCTTGGATATTCGTATTGAAGTTCTCCTAAACTGAAGGTACAGCGGTTGGCAACCGCTATACTTTCTTGCAACCATTCAGCTTTAAACAACTTAGTGAGCTTTTCCTGACTGCGTAGTGTTCGTTCGGTGTTTGTTAATCGCTGCTCACCTAATTCACTCACGCTACAACCGTGCTTTATTGCAGTCAGAGTGTGTTGCAGTGGTAAACGAGTCGCGGTATGCATTAATACGCCACCACAAGCGGTAATGGGTAATTGATGGTGAGTGGCGAGTTGCTGACAGTGTTCTAGGTATTGTTTGTCATCGGATTTAAGATGACGCTGTACGCCAACCCAAAGTCGATGTCGGTGATGCTGAGTGAGCCAATGTCCCCACTTATTGTCAGTGGTTCTATGACAAGGAAGCCAGATGAGCAAGCAACGCTTAGCCGACATCAAATCCCATTCTGACAGCTGATAGCTGCCTTTTTCAGAACGTCTCCTAGCATTGGTGATAATTCGACAAAGCTCTGCATAGGCCTCTCTGTTGGGGCATAACAGAACGACCTGACAGTCGTCATTGAGCCAGAACATGCTGCCTATAATCAGCTTAATATTAAGATTATGCTGTTGGCTGGCGCTATAAGCTCGGACGACTCCCGCAACAGAGCACTCGTCAGTGATAGCCAGCGAGTGGTAGCGAAGAAAGTCCGCTTGTAAGATCAACTCTTCAGCATGCGAAGCGCCGCTAAGAAAAGAGAAGTTACTTTGACAAAACAGTTCAGCGTAAGCCATATCAACACTCGTCAGCTAAACATCCCGTGGACGAACCACTGGTGATCCTGATTACGAAATACCCATAGCCAACGTCCTGCGTGACTGCGAGCAACGAAGTAATCACGGGTCATATCATCGCCATCCCACCAGCCAGTAACGAGACGTTCAGGACCTTGAATAATGGCAATCTTTTCCATTAACGGCTCGGGTTTATATAACAATAAACTCGGACGTAAGCGATAACTGATATGACGTATAGGGATTGGTAGAGTTGGGTCACAGAGAAAGGTCGACTTTTCAGGACGAGGATCATGGCTGTGAGCGACTTTACGCACGTGTTCATTACCTAGCTTCGCTTGCAGAAGACCAATCAGTTCCAGTTCGGTCTGTTCGCCTTGCATGCCGTTAAAGAGATCGGTGCTGGTGGATTCAAGCTCTCCGGCGCGAATGAGACGCAAGGTTAATCCTTGAACCGGAGCCTCCAGTTTGATTGACTCCATTGTTAGGCGACAAAGAGTCAGCCATCGTGTGGTGAGATAATCCCCACTAGCGGAATAAAAGCTGACTGTGCACTCTTCTTTATCGCGTTGATGTAACCGCAGTGCCAGCTCGTAGCCCACTTGATTGCGTAGCGTCAGGAAGCATTCGAGTTTATCGAGTAGTTTGGTTAAAGGTTTTTCTAGCCATTGGACATTTTCGATGTCGAACAGAAGTTCTTGATAGCATTCAAAATGTTCAGGGGGGTGATAAAACGTGACAGGATGTTTGAATTGCCCCATCAGACGTCCTACGTAGTTGACGAGATCAATATCAAAACGACGAGCGACCTCTTGCATCGGTAAGGCGAGAAGCTGCTCAAGGGTCGTCACTCCAACTCGTTGCAGTTTTTCAACTTGCTTGTGCTCTAATTCAGTAGCGAAGAGCGGAAAAGGGGCCATCGCCGAGATAATTTTCTCTTTATCGAGCGTCAGTAGTGCGACACCTGATTTGGCTAACAGCATGGCCGAGAATGGCGAGAATCCGATCGAGTACAGATAGTTAAGCTGTAACTTTTCAAGATGGTGAGAGACCCGTTGCCAATAGGCGTTCAACCCTCCGTAGAGTGACAGCATATCCGTAACTTTCAATAACACGCCTTGCGGAGGAAATAAGCAAATATCAGATGTGACCATATAAAGCCATTGGGCAATATTGAGCAACGTTTGCTGTTCGATTTTCGGATCGTAAGGGTGAACTTGTAGCTTCTGGCACAAAGCACTGGCACTGCCCAACCCCATACCTAGCTGAATACCTTCGTCGAGAGCCGCTTGGTTACATTGCACCACTTTAAAATGGCTTGATTCAACAATCGCCAGTGGTGATGCGCTGTTTTCTGCAAATAATGCATCCAGCTGCAAGGTTGGGAAATGAAGGTAGATCCAACTTTGCATAGTTAGCCTTGTTGACGGATCGGGAATGGGATAACGACGGGTGCTTTAGGTTGCAGGGTTAAACTTGGCCAACTTGCACTCATATCGATGACGAAACTGCCCTGTGGCCAGCCTCCTTTGCGTTTAGTGATGGTCACTTCAATACCAAGCGGGTGGGGCAGCAATGTCATACTTAAGCTGACAGGTAGAGAAAAGAGGCTTTTTGCTACGCTTTTAAAGACGAAGTGCAGGCAGTTGCCACGTTCACTTGCGACTTGCAGTCGTCTGGCTTGGTGAACTTCAAGCTCAGGATGCCAAAGCAACACATTGCTACACGCGCCACTGCGCAGGCACTGTTCAGCCGCCCACAATGCTTGGTGCGGGTTGCGAGGGGAGATCATCAGGACTTTATTCGTGTCTAAGCCCAAATGATGAAGCTGCTCAGCACATAAGTAACCCGGTGCTTGAATGAAGACAGATAATCGATCTTGGCTGGTGTTTTTCAGGTGTGGCAGCACTAGGCGTAATTCACCAATGCTGGTCTCACTTTGTAACTCGACGACGCCATATTTTGGAAAGCCACCTTCGAGCTTTTGATCCAAGAGTTCATAGCCTGTTGAGTAGTAATCGTGGTGTTCAGGTGTTTGGATTCCTGACCAAAGCCACTGTTTTTTCTTCAGATGCTCGATTAATTCATACATAATAATTTACCTGTATATATGTACAGTATAATTTATTGGATATGAACGGCAAGAGGAGAGAGAGTTAAATGGATAAAAAAACGCCTTGTGCGATTAGAAACAGACCACAAGGCGTTGATTGCAATGTAAAATAGTTTTTTACGTTTATCGTTTTGGTTGTGCGTCGATACACTCACCGTTTACGGACTTGCTCTCTGCTGACATCAGGTACAGATAGAGCGGCATAATATCGAGAGGTGTTTTTAGCAAATCTGCATCTTCAGCAGGATAAGCTTTAGCACGCATGCCTGTTCGAGTCGCACCTGGATTGATGGCGTTGACACGAATGTTGCTTTCGCTCAATTCGTCAGCAAGGATCTGCATCATCCCCTCAGTCGCAAACTTGGACATCGCATAAGTTCCCCAGAATGCACGGCCACTATGACCAACCGTTGATGAGGTAAAAATGATGCGAGCATCTGGCGATTTATGCAGTAGAGGCAACACAGCTTGAGTCATCAGAAATTGCGCTTTAACGTTAACCTGCATGATATCGTCGTAAGTGTCTTCACCGATCTGATCAAATGGGCTAATGACACCGAGTAAGCTGGCATTGTGCAAAACACCGTCTAAACGACCAAACTGACCCTCAATGGTATCAACCATATCGAGGTAGTTTTGTTTAGTCGCGCCTTTCATATCAAGCGGGATAATCGCTGGTTGAGGATAACCAGCCGCTTCGATTTCGTCGTAAGTCTGCTCCAGCTTTTTCACTGTACGACCAAGTAAAATCACGGTAGCGCCGTGCTCTGCATAAGAGAGCGCCGCTTGCTTACCGATGCCGGCACCTGCGCCAGTCACCAGAATGACTTTACCTTTCAGGGCATCTGAAGAAACAGCATATTCCACGATGTGTATCCTTTTGTAATGTTCTGCTTTATGAATCCATAACTTGGTGGTTACAATACACTAATTCGCACATTTGGGGATCTCACATTGGAATTTTTGTTGGACTATGGCCTGTTTTTGGCCAAGATTGTGACTGTTGTAGTCGCGGTGATTGCGATATTGGTTATTGCTAAAGCAGTGAGCGGAAAAAGTGGTGCTGCCAAGGGTGAACTCGAAATCACCAACTTAACAGAGCAGCATAAAAATACCGTTGAACAGCTAGAACATTACTTACATGACGACGCTTTCATCAAGGCTCGCGATAAGGCTGAGAAGAAGCAAGAGAAAGAACAGAATAAAGCACGCGAAAAAGAGATTAAGAAGGCATCAAAAGAGGGTGAACTGGATAGCAAACGTGAACCTCATCTGTTTGTCCTTGATTTTAAAGGTAGTATTGATGCTAAAGAAGTGGCTTCGCTGCGTGAGGAAGTGACGGCGATTTTAGCTGTAGCCCGTGAAGGGGATGAAGTGTTACTACGATTAGAGTCTGGTGGTGGCATGGTACATGGCTACGGCCTTGCTTCGTCTCAACTGGATCGTATCAAGGCAGCAAAACTTCCTTTGACGATTGCTGTTGATAAAGTCGCGGCAAGCGGGGGCTATATGATGGCCTGCATCGCCGATAAGATTGTTTCAGCACCATTTGCCATCGTCGGTTCTATTGGCGTGATTGCCCAGTTACCAAACTTCAATAAAGTGCTGAAAAAGTACGATATTGAATATGAGCAACTGACGGCCGGCGAATACAAGCGCACGCTGACTATGTTTGGAGAAAACACAGATAAAGCACGCGAGAAATTCAAGCAAGAGCTAGAAGAGACGCATGATCTTTTTAAAGATTTTATCCGTGAACGTCGTCCTGCATTAGAGTTAGATAAAGTCGCGACGGGCGAGCATTGGTTTGGTACCCAAGCCTATAAACTTGGTTTGGTTGATGAGATTAAAACGTCAGATGACATTGTTGTTGAAGCGTGCAAGGACAAAACCGTACTAGCCATTCATTATGTAGAGAAGAAGAAGCTGACCTCAAAGCTTGCAGGTCTTGCCGGAGAGGCGGCTGACAACGTTCTGATGAAGTTGATTGACCGTGGCCAGCGCCCCATCATCTAAATGACTAATCATGCAGAATCAAAGCGCCTATCTCAAATGGCGCTTTTTTATTTGTATTATATGAGGTGTTATAAGCGGCAAGAAAGGCGAAGTCATTTAAAAGTTAACCTGAATTATGCGAAATGGTAGCCATTTATAATGTTGTCTATAGAGTATATACTTACTCTATGTCGGATTTTACACGAAGTCCTAGGTACACTGGATGTTAATAAAAAAACAAGAAGCACCACATGATATGCAGATAGGTGCTCGATTTGAAACAAAAAAACATGGCTATGTAACTGTGATTGAATACTACAATACACATACAGTTATTGTTGCGTTTGAAAATACTGGGAATATTCGATCAATTACCGCTGCTAAACTCCGTAGTGGACAAGTCTCAGATCGCTCCGTTCCACCGCAATCTTCTATGGTTGGAGAAAAAGTAGAATCGGTTAAACACGGTATCTTAACCATTATTCAAGTGGAATCTGAAAATATAGTGGTTCTTGAAAATGAATATGGTGAAGAAATCCGTATGCTACTTCCTGCTGTTCAAAAACTTCGAGATCGTTTAGACGATGAATCAGAAATTTCTAAGCCAGAAATGCCGACTTCTTTAAGTGCACTGACTAAGAGAAATAAAAAGACCAAAGATGTTAATAGTCTTCTAAAGAAAATGCTTACCGATTACGGGAAATAATTCACGCTGTTATTTAACCGCATTCATATTGCCAGATCACACTTCCATTCACTCTGGAAATAACGAACTAGAAATAGACTCAATTGCCACAGCTCCTTTTGCTTGCTTAGTGTTAATTTCGCTGGTTTTAACTTTAATTTACGAGATCTGCATCACAAGGTCATTTTGATTTTGTGATGGTGATCTATTCTGTTTTCGGGCCATTTGGATATGATTCATTTCAACAAAGAAACGAAAGCGAAATAGCTTTCGATTAAAACCCCTACGAGATGAATATTATGAAAAAGATTATGGTTGTGTGCGGTAATGGTCTTGGTACATCACTAATGATGGAAATGGCTGTAAAAGAAGTCGTTAATAAACTTGGCTTTTCCGCTGAAGTTGATCATGAAGATTTATCATCAGCTGCATCAAGTAATGCTGATATTTGGGTTGCGGCAACAGACGTGGCAAATCAGCTAGCAGAGGCAGGAAAAAACAATATTGTCAGCCTTGCTAATATTTTTGATAAAGCTTCTATTGAAGAGCAATTAAAGAACTTCATGTAAGGAAATTCTATTATGGCAAGCTTTTTTGAGTTTATGCTTGGCTTATTAAAAGAGCCAGCAATCATGGTCGGATTAATCGCCTTTATCGGTCTTGTTGCGCAAAAATCTGATATTTCTACTATTTTGAAAGGCACAATTAAAACCGTAATGGGTTTCCTAATTTTGGGTTTTGGTGCTGGTGCTCTTGTTGGAGCATTAAATCATTTTTCAACAGTATTCACAGAAGCTTTTGGTGTAAGCGGAGTGATTCCAAATAATGAAGCTATCGTAGCATTAGCACAAGAAGCATTTGGCTATGAAATGGCACTCATTATGTTCTTTGCCTTCGTGGTTAATATTTTGTTGGCTCGTTTTACTCCATTGAAATATATTTTCCTAACGGGTCACCACACGATGTTTATGTCGATGCTCGTTGCGGTAATTCTATCGACAGCAGGCATTAAAGGTGCAATGTTAGTTGCAATGGGCTCGGTGATTGTCGGCTCTTTAATGGTGATCATGCCAGCGCTTGCGCAGAAATATACAGAGAAAGTCATGGGCACAGATCAACTCGCGATGGGCCACTTCTCTACCTTTTCTTACCTAGTTTCGGGCTACATCGGCAGTAAGTTCGGTGATATTTCGAAAACAACAGAAGATATCAATGTACCAAAAAGCCTAATGTTCTTGCGTGATACTCCGGTAGCCGTTGCTACGACAATGGCGGTGTTCTTTATGTTCGCATCTATTATCGCTGGTGGTGATTTTGTTGAGACAGTGTCTGGTGGACAGAATTGGGTCGTCTTTACCTTTATGCAATCACTAACATTTGCCGGTGGGGTTTACATTGTCCTGCAAGGTGTGAAGATGCTTATCGCTGAGATTGTCCCGGCATTTAAAGGCATCTCTGACAAATTGGTACCGGGTGCAAAACCAGCACTAGACTGTCCTATGGTATTCCCTGTGGCACCAAATGCTGTGCTTATCGGCTTCCTGTCATCGTTTTCAGCTGGTCTTGTGGCGATGGGTATTCAGGGCATGTTTGACTGGACTATTATCGTTGCGGGTGTCGTGCCTCACTTCTTCGTAGGAGGTGCAGCTGGCGTCTATGGTAACGCAACGGGTGGTCTTCGTGGTGCAGTACTGGGTTCATTTACGCAAGGTCTATGTATTTCCTTCCTGCCTATGTTGCTACTTCCAGTACTGGGTGGTCTAGGGCTTGAAGCGACGACGTTTGCTGACTTTGATTTTGGTGTAGTTGGTCTGATTCTAGGTTGGTTAGTATCATGAGTCTTTTAAATCTTATTGGCGACAATATTGTTATCTCAAATGAGCAGAACTTAACGGTTGATGCAGCACTAAACATTACTTGCTCAAAGTTGTTAGATCAGGGCAAGGTAGAAGCAAGTTATCTAGAAGCGATTAAAACTAAGCATAAAGAAATCGGTGCGTACTATGTTTTGGCGCCCAAAATCGCCATGCCTCATGCGCGACCAGAAGATGGTGTGAATGAAGCTGCATTACAAATCACAGTGTTTAGACATGGTGTTGATTTAGAGTCAGAAGATAATGGTGATGTGTTCTTCTCAGTCACTTTGGCAGCGTTGGATTCAAACAGCCATATACAAACTATTGTTGCTTTGTCTGAACTGTTTCAAAACGATGAGGATGTTGAAGCGATTATTGCAGCTGAAAATGAGTCTGCGATTGCTGAGATTCTCAAAAAATACTGATTAAGTGATCCCCCTTCCTGAAAGTTTAAGCCCTCGCTAGTCACGAGGGCTTTTTTAACTCACTTCAGTGGTCTAAACGAAGTCGTTTAGCCTTAAACGATGAGCCTGCTATTGGCTTGATGCAGAACTGCGAGGTGCTTTTGCGCGGTTAGGGCGTCGGTTAGACGGTTTACCGTTTGATGGCTTACTGCTGCCAGAACGGCCTTTCGCTTTTCCTTCGCCATGCTTAACGTTAGTAGGTTTGCTTTCTCCACTTGGCTTACTATGACCGAAATGGCGTTTATTTTTGCTTGCTGGCTTATTGCCACGGGCATTATCTCCCGAGCGTTGACCATCTTGGTGGCCAGTCTTAGGCTTCTTAGGTTTTTTCGCCTTGATAGGGCGTGTATCTAGTTTTGATTCTGGCAACTCGTTAACCGGTTTAAAGCCTTCCAGCTCAAAACGCGGCAGTACTTGTTGAATCAAACGTTCAATACCAAATAAATCACCCGCCTCATCCGCTTCTACTAAAGAGATCGCTTTGCCTACTTCACCTGCACGACCTGTACGACCGATACGATGAACGTAGTCTTCGGAGACATTGGGCAGCTCAAAGTTAACAACTTGTGGCAGCTGTGGAATATCGATACCACGTGCGGCGATATCTGTCGCAACTAAAACTCGGATATCACCGGATTTAAAGTCAGCCAGTGCTCGAGTACGTGCGCCTTGGCTTTTGTTGCCGTGAATAGCGGCTGCTGTAATGTTCTCATTATTGAGGAACAGCGCTAAACGGTTCGCACCATGCTTGGTACGGCAGAACACCAGCACCTGTTTCCAGTCGCCATCTTTAATCAGTTTGACTAGCATCGGTGCTTTTTTGCGCTTGTCTGCTGGGTAGATGCTTTGCTCAATGGTCACTGCTGTCGAGTTTTCAGGGTTAACCGAAATCTCGACTGGATTGTTTACCAATCCCTTTGCCAGTTCGCGGATCTCTGGTGAAAAGGTGGCCGAAAACAGTAAGTTCTGACGTTTTGCTGGTAGTAAATTTAGGATCTTACGAATATCGCGGATAAAACCCATGTCAAGCATGCGGTCGGCTTCATCAAGAACCAAAACTTCAAGCTGCTCAAACTTAATCGCGTTTTGCTGGTAAAGGTCGAGTAGACGTCCTGGCGTAGCCACAACAATGTCGCTACCTTTACGAAGCTTCATCATTTGAGGGTTAATTTTCACACCACCAAACACAACGGTGGAAGTCAGTTTCTGATAACGACTGTACTTGAATACATTCTCTTGAACTTGTGCAGCCAGCTCACGAGTCGGCGTCAAGATTAACGCACGGACATGATTGCCCCTTACTCGTGTACCATTGTCTAGGCGTTCAAGGATAGGAAGAGTGAAACCGGCTGTTTTACCTGTACCTGTCTGCGCTGCTGCCATGACATCCTGACCGTTAAGTACGGCAGGGATAGCTTGCTCCTGAATTGGAGATGGTTTGTCGTAACCCTGTTCCTCAATTGCTTTGAGAATCGGGGCAGAAAGGCCTAAGGAGGTAAAACCCATAGTGTGTACTCTGTATAATAAATGCGTAATATTCACGCACATTGGTTATGCGTGAAAAAGGGCGCCATTCTGAGCCCTTTGACGATGAACATCAACCAAATTATTACGCAGTGGTCAGAGGTTGGGATTTTCTCTTGATGAAATAGACCATCAGAGCGAATACCAAGCCAGACAGCGCACCGAATAAGTGAGCTTCAACGGCAACCGGTGCGTTGATAAGATCGCTGGTTGACTGGGCGGCTCCCATGGTGAGTTCCCACGTCACTTTAAGCATCACACCAGCCACCAATAGCCAACTGCTTTTACGTTCTTGTAGGGCTTCTAAGGTGGCGAAATAGGCGAAGATGCCATGTAATGCGCCTGATAGTCCGACATAGCCATTCATAGTGGTAAACAAATTGAGAATACCAATACAAAGGCTAGTCGCAATCAATATGAGTGCTAAACTCTTGGCCGTTGGCTTAAAAACGAAACAAATCACCCATAGACCCGCCAGATTCATCGTGAGGTGAGCAAAGTTGGTATGAGTGAAATTTCCTGTTAGGATTCGCCACCATTGGCCTTGGTTAATCCAGTAGCGATGCCAATTTACTTGCGACGCTAAGGGATCGAATTGCAGACCCAAGCACACTAAACTTATAGCGATTAACAGAAGAAATAAGCGCACACTATGTCCCGATATTGTTCTCAATGTGGAAAGTCACTCAAAGCTTGTATATGTAAGTGGATACAAAGCTTAACATCAAATGTTGAGCTGGTTATTCTACAGCATCACAGCGAGACGACCAGACCTATGGGCACTGCACGTATATTAAAATTGTCGCTGGCCAACAGTTACTGCTTTGAAGGCGAAGATTTCTCGCAGCACGATGAACTCAATGCTTTGCTGAATGAAGCTCAGTGTCATCACTTTGTACTCTATCCAGGAGAAGGGGCGTTAGCGCATACTGAAGTCGCCGAGAAGCTGACTGAAGGCACCAAGATACGCATTATCTTACTCGATGGTACATGGAAAAAAGCCTATAAAATTTGGCAGTTATCGACCAATCTTCACTCTCTTCCTTTGATACGTTTACCTGATGACCTACAAGGCAACTACCGTATCCGCAAAGCGCCAAGTGACAACAGTTTGTCGACTGTTGAGGCTGGCTATCATATTTTGTCGCTCCTTGAGCCAGAAAACGAGTTTAGGCCACTGATTGAGGCTTTTAACCACATGATAGAGTTTCAGATAAAGCAGATGCCACCGGGGGTGTTTGAGAAAAACTATCTGAGTTAATTAAAATGCCTAGAAAATCACAATGAACTAGCTAAACTATATTTTTAAGCGGCTTAGAAGATCGGTTACCAGATTGATAAGTCGTACCGTGGTCTTCACGGTGCTTCGTATAATCCCGCTGATAGGGTGCGGGAGTCTCTACCTGGAGCCGTAAATTCCAGATTACGAAGAGTTAAGTGCATAGCGCTTTTCTCTTTGTATGTCTGACACTTTTCTAGAGAAAGGCGCTTGTTATACCAATCAAATTGAGTGAGGAGACAAGCGTGCATCAATCCAATTTTATCCAACAACTACCAAAAGTAGAGCTGCACTTACATATCGAAGGGACACTCGAGCCAGAAATGATGTTCGAGTTAGCGCAGCGGAATCATATTACCTTGCCTTATAGCACGCCTGAAGAAGTTCAGGCTGCGTATGAGTTTACTAATCTGCAGTCCTTTCTTGATATCTATTATCAGGGGGCCAACGTATTAATTACGGAGCAGGATTTTTACGACTTAACCTACGCTTATGTGACACGTTGTCACCAAGATAATGTCATTCATACCGAGATTTTCTTCGACCCGCAAACTCATACCGAGCGTGGTGTGGCGTTTGAAACCGTGCTCAATGGTATCCATCGTGCATTGCAGGATGGGCGAGAAGAATTTGGTATCAGCAGCCGAATTATCATGTGTTTCTTGCGTCATCTTGATGAAGCGAGCGCGTTTGCTACATTGGAACAGGCGTTACCCCACAAAGACAAAATCATCGCAATAGGATTGGATTCGTCAGAACTGGGTCATCCACCAGAAAAATTTTCTCGTGTGTTTGCCAAAGCGAGGCAAGCTGGCTTTCTGACGGTCGCACACGCTGGAGAAGAAGGCCCTTCCAGTAATATTAATGACAGTTTAGAACTACTGAAAGTGAGCCGAGTCGACCACGGTGTACGCTGTGTCGATGACGAGGCGTTGGTTGAACATTTGGCTAAAACGCGCATGCCTTTGACGGTTTGCCCATTATCGAATACCAAATTAAAAGTGTTTGAGCAGATGCAAGATCACAACATTGTTGAACTATTAAGAAAAGGTTTGTGCGTCACCATCAATTCAGACGATCCTGCCTATTTTGGTGGCTACATGACGGATAACTTTCTTGCTGTCGATAAAAGTCATGGTTTAACTTGGGAGGAGCTGGCGCAGTTTACCTTAAATGCGATTGAAGCCAGCTTCATTAGTGCGGAAGAAAAACAGGAACTGACGGCAAAGTTGGATGCCTTTATGGCTGACTAAATAGAATCAGGAGCCATTTGGCTCCTGATTTGTTAAAGCGCAACGATTGCTAGTGTGATGAAAATAGCTGCTGATGCAGGCGCTGGGCATGTCCATCTGTCATTGATGAAATGTAATCGGCGATGACCCTATATCCTTCACTCGGGTCGTGTTTTGCTGCCCACTGCAAACGAACTTGAGTAGGTAACAATCGCTCAGGATCTGCACTGAGCGCTTCGAAAATATCCATGATGATCTGTTGGCCTTTGTACTCGACTACCTGTACATGCGGTACTTGAATAACGTAGTCACTAACGAAGTGTTTAAGAATGTCTAAAGCCTTAGCCATCTTAGGTTCAAGATAGGCATTGAATGAAAGCAGTTCACACGCAAAACAGGCATCAACTGGTTTAATAGATATACTGGTCAATAGCGCGTTGACCATCCCACCAATCGCATCTTTGCGCTGGTAGTGAGTGCCTGAAAACAACATGTCGGTGATGGAATCGATATGTTGTTCAAACCATGGGTCACCACATTCCGATAACTGACTGGCCGCCCCTTCAATCCATTGGTGGCGATTGACCATTCCAAGTACCAAGGCGTCTTCAAGATCATGCACACCGTAGGCGATATCATCGGCCAGCTCCATAATCGAACAATCGATAGACTTATAGCGAGTCTTTTTGTGTTCGGTATCAGGCAGTTTTTCATCGCGCATCGTACTGAAAAGCTGTTTGTCTTTTTCGCTCAGAGGTTCGAGCAACCAGTCAAACAGTGAGCGATCACAATCATAAAGTCCTTTAGCAGGCATCCAGTCGCGTGCACGGAGTTTGCGTTGATGGGAGACACTGTCTGGGAGGGTCACTGCTCGTGTTTGACTGATCATTGCCGGATACTTGATGAGCCCAAGTAGCGTTCGACGAGTGAGGTTCATACCGAAATGTTCAGTGTAAGGTTCGAGTTTAGTGACGATACGAAATGTCTGTGCATTGCCTTCGAATCCACCGTGTTTGCGCATCATGTAGTTAAGTGCCACTTCTCCCCCATGCCCGTAGGGTGGGTGGCCAATGTCATGTGCAAGACAAAGTGAATCAATCAAACTGTCACTGGGCAGCAGATCACGAAACTCTGGTTGTTTCTTTTTCAATTGCGCGACAATTCCGGTGCCTAGTTGGGCGGCTTCTAATGAATGCGTTAAACGAGTGCGGTGGAAGTCATCGAAACTTTTGCCGTGAACCTGAGTTTTCGCTTGTAGGCGGCGAAAGGCAGCAGAATGAAGAATACGGGCACGATCGCGTTGATATGGGCTGCGGTGGTCATCACGACGAATCTTATGTTCATCATCGTGACGTTGATGCCATAAATCGCTGATTTGAAACGTCATAGGCAATACCCCTCTGTTTTTCCTAACCGTACACCGATGCAGAGAGGACTTCAAGTGGCAGAAAACTATGAAAATTTTGCCACTTGATCCATAGGCTAGTCCTTCATACTTAAAATCAAAACAGCAGCCACGGCGAGAAAAGCCGTCATCATCAGAAATACATCGTTGTAGGCCATAATAGCGGCGTCGCGTTGCATGGTCGCAATCAGACTTGCTTGTGCCTGTTGCAGTGCCGTTGCTGCGTCGCTGCCTGATTGGACAAAAAACGCTTGCTGTTGTTGCAGTGTTTGCCAGCCCAGTTGACTGACCGTTGGCAATGACTCTTTAATATGCGCTAAGTGCTCGCGGGTTTTATTGTCGAGTAAAGTTGCGATAATCGCGATACTGAAAGCACCGCCGAGGTTACGCATCACGTTCGTCAAAGTCGAAGCATCAGGTGTATCCGGTTTACTGATGTTCTTCATTGCGACCAAAGATAGCGGCACCATGATAAATGGGCTACCAATGGCTCGAAGCAACATAGACATAATCAGCTGCTGCCCTCCGAAGTCGACCGTCATATGAGTATTAACGTAGCAGCTCAGACCAAACATTGCGAAACCGAAGGTCACTAAATGTTTAGGCTTAATAATTTGGGTTAATTTGGGAACCAGCGGGAAAATCAACAACTGTGGGAAACCCATCCACATGAGTACTTCACCAATTTCCATTGCGTTGTATTGCTGAATTTGAGTTAGGTACATAGGCAGCACGTAAATAGAACCAAGCAGAGCCATACCCAAAATCAGATAGGCGATGCACGACATCGCAAACTGACCATCTCGCAATAACCTCAGATTCACCAACGGCTTTTTATGTTGTAGTTCGTTAATGATGAAATACACCAAACTGACGGCCGAAATAATGCTAAGGGTAATGATGAAACTTGAACTGAACCACTCTTCACGGTTACCTTCTTCTAGCACGACTTCAAGACAGCCCAGTCCTAACGCCATGGTGGCGATGCCAAACCAATCCGCTTTTTTTAGCAGACCTAGTTCGAGCTTTTCATCATCCAACCCATAGCGGATCATTGAAATGACCAATAGCGCAGGTGGAATATTGATATAGAAAATGTAGTGCCATGAGAGATTTTCAGTCAGCCATCCGCCAAAAGTCGGCCCAATTGAGGGAGCAAAAGTGGCGGTGACACCAAACAGCGCCATACCGACAGCGCGCTTATTGAGAGGAAGTAGCTGAACCACAAGCGAAAAGGCGAGGGGAATCAAAGCCCCGCCACTGAATCCCTGCATAGCGCGAAAGACGATCATCGAAGTCATATTCCAAGAAAAAGAACATAACAGCGACGACAGCGTAAAAATTGCCGTTGTCCATGTTAGGTAACGGCGTTTACCCAAGGCTTTTGATAACCATCCACTCAGCGGAATCGCGATCATCTCTGCAACCAAATAGGAGGTAGAGATCCAAGAACTTTCATCTAAGGTAGCGGAAAGCGCACCTTGAATATCTTTCAACGACGAGTTGGTGATTTGAATATCAAGGATTGCCATAAAGGCGCCTATTAAACCTCCGAATAAGGCTATCCAGTGGCGGGTCGGCACATGATTGGTTTCTGCTTGCACAGAGACAGTCGCATGGCTCATGGTCTAGCCTCGTGTATCGATGGTTGCTACCACAGATAGGCCGGGTAGTAGGCGTCCTTTGAGTGCTTTTTGATCGGCAATGATGATCTTGACGGGTACACGCTGAACGATCTTGGTGAAGTTACCTGTCGCATTCTCCGGAGGCAGCAGCGCAAACTTAGCACCAGTGGCAGGAGAGAAGCTATCAACGACGCCTTCTAGTGACTCGCCAGGGAAAGCATCGAGCTCAACGGCTACTTTTTGCCCCTGATGGATACCACTTAACTGAGTTTCCTTAAAGTTGGCTTCAATCCAAACACCTTGCTCTGGAACCAAGCTCATTAGCGGTGAGCCAGCTTGAACCAGTAACCCTTCACGTACACTGCGCTTGCCAACAACGCCATCAGTCGGTGCGTAAACCTTGGTGTAGTCGAGATTGAGTTGCGCTTGCTTTAGTTGTGCCTGAGCTTCAGTTACCGATGCTTGTGCTTGTTCAATTTCACTGGCGATGACGATCAACTGATCATTGCTTGCCGCGAGGTTCGCTTTTGCTTCTTCTAGCTCAGCAAGCGTGACCTTTTGCTGCGCTATCATGCTGTCTAGTTCATCTTGAGAGGCGTAATTACGTTTGATTAGGCTACGGGAACGAGTGACTTGTTGAGTCGCACGATCATATTCAGCCTGAGCAGAATCGACCCGACTGGCTGCTTGATTAATTTGACTACGCTGCAAGGTTTGTTGAGCGATAAGATTTTTGACGCTGGATTTCGCAACCACAAGGTGCGCCTGAGATTGAGCCAACGCTGCCTGATAGTCACGGTCGTCAATCTGTACTAACAGTTGGCCTTGCTTGACTTGTTGGTTATCAGAAACATAAGACTGCACAATATAACCAGACACCTTTGGACTGATAGTGGTGATATCACCTTGCAGGTAGGCATTATCTGTCGATTCAAAATACTGACCGTAACTAAACCAGTATCCACTCCCCAATAGACCAAGAGACAACATCAATGCGGTCGCAATCAAAGGCGCTTTTTTACGTTTAGGTGTCGTTGTGGTGCGTGCTTGCGGTGTCTCTGCCATAGTGTTCTCTTTATCGATATGAAGTATAGATGTAACGAATTGTAAATGAATGGCATTGGTTGATAAGATAGGAAAAAAGGGAAACACTGTTGCAATAATTAGTCTAATTGACCGTTTTAGGAGGCCACATGGACTTAAATGCAGTGACTGTATTTGCCCAAGTTGTTGATTGTGGGAGCTTTACGCACGCGGCGGAAATGCTCAACATGACTAAATCAACGGTGAGCAGAAAACTGGTCGAGCTAGAACAACACCTTGGCGTGAGATTGATCACGCGTTCTACACGCAGCTTAGTATTGACCCCAGAAGGTGAAAAATTCTATCAATCCAGCTTACAAATGCTTGAAATCATTAATCAGGCGGAACTTGAGGTGTCAGCCAACCAAGATTTAATTCGTGGGCCTCTCAACGTCGTCTTGCCCGTTGAGCTAGGTCATCAAGTATTGGGTAGCTATATTCATCGTTTCTTGCTCGATTTTCCGCACGTCACCATGAACTTAGAGTTGAGCAATCGAGAAGTTGATATTATCGGCGAGGGCGTTGATCTGTATGCTCAAATCGGGGAACTAGAAGATTCAAATCTGGTTTCTCGCTATCTAATATCGTCAAAGCGAGCGCTTGTTGCCAGCCCTGACTACTTAGCTAAGTACGGCGAAGTGACCACTCATAGTGATTTAATTGCACCACACCATATGGTTGAGGTGCAGAACAAAGCCGCTCGATTGCCAAAATGGCATCTCCAGCTTGAAGGTGTCGAGTCGTATCGTATTGATCTGCCCTATCGTCTAAAGGTCAACACAATTACGGCTTGTCTTAAAGCTTCTATTGATGGCTTAGGCTTGGCGGTACTGCCTGAGTTTATCTGTCGAGAGCATTTTGAAAGTGGGGCGTTGGTGCGCTTATTACCTGAGTACAAGATGCCTGAAGTACAGGTGAGTCTTGTCTATGCAGATAGGCAACTGATGCCGAAACGTAAGAAAGTGTTGATTGAATATTTGCTTAACGCGTTCCAGCATCGTAATTAAGTGGCAACAAGCTGTATTAGCTGATCTCGTCTAAAGAGAGTTCGAAGCTTGGTGCGAAGGTATTTAGGAAATATTCCATCTCTGGGGTAAAGCGTTGCTTTAAGGTGACATCTAAGCGTTTTTTCGCCAGCGCATACTCATGATTGCCTGCACTCAGTTCTTCGAGACATTTCAGATAGGCGCAAATGGTATCGGCTTGCTTAACTATCATGGCATCATCGGAATGCGCTTGTTGGGAGATTAAATATGGGGTGAAATCATCGTGAAATTCTTCGGGCAGCATAGATAACAGTTTCTTTTCTGCGGCAGCCTCAATCTTTTTGTATTCTTTGGCTATCTCTGGATTGTAGTACTTAACGGGTGTTGGTAAATCACCGGTTAACACTTCACTGGTGTCATGGTACATACCTAAGATAGCGATTCTTTCTGGGTTAAGGTTGCCGCCAAACTTCTTGTTTTTGATCAGTGCCAAAGCGTGGGCAACGAAAGCAACCTGTAAGCTGTGTTCTGAGATGTTTTCACTTGATACTGAACGCATCAACGGCCAACGCTGAATCAGTTTCATGCGCGCCAAGTGGGCAAAAAAGTGGCTTTCCTGAACAACTTTGTTTGGACTATCTGACATTTCTCTACTCCATGAAATGAAAAAGGGCACTCAGTGAGTGCCCTTTAAGAATATGAGAGATTGAAGCTAATTACTACTGACTATAGGTCGACAGGAAGCGTTCAAAGCGACCGATCGCAACTTCAAGATCTTCGACGTGAGGTAACGTCACGATGCGGAAGTGATCAGGTTTAGGCCAGTTAAACCCTGTCCCCTGAACAAGCAGCACTTTTTCTTGAACCAAGAAATCGAGCACCATCTTCTGGTCATCTTTGATGTTGTAAACCTTAGTATCAATTTTTGGGAACAAGTACATCGCCCCTTTCGGTTTGACACACGATACCCCTGGGATCTGGTTAATCAATTCCCATGCTCGATCACGCTGTTCGAGCAGACGACCACCAGGCAGAATCAATTCATTAATACTTTGATAACCACCTAATGCAGTTTGAATCGCATGTTGCATCGGCACGTTAGCACAGAGTCGCATTGACGCTAGCATATCGAGACCGTTTATATAGCCTTTGGCCATATGTTTAGGGCCCGTCATAAACATCCAACCGCCACGGAAACCACACACGCGATAAGCTTTCGACAATCCATTGAACGTCATCACGATGACATCGTCGGTTAAGGTGGCAACGGAAGTATGCGTTGCGCCGTCGTAAAGAACTTTGTCGTAGATTTCATCAGCGAAGATGATGAGTTTATGCTGACGTGCAATCTCGATCACTTCAAGTAGGAAGTCACGGCTGTATACCGCACCGGTTGGGTTATTCGGGTTGATTAATACGATGCCGCGTGTTTTTGGCGTGATTTTACGCTTGATGTCGTCAAGGTCTGGATACCAGTCCGCTTCTTCATCACACATGTAGTGCACCGCATTACCACCGGAAAGAGCAACGGAAGCGGTCCATAGCGGGTAGTCAGGTGCAGGGACGAGCATTTCGTCACCATTGTTTAGCAACGCTTGCATTGCCATAACGATAAGCTCAGAGACGCCGTTACCAATGTAGACGTCTTCGACGTCTAGTGAATGAATTCCCTTGCGCTGATAATGCTGAACGACGGCTTTACGAGCTGAATAAATTCCCTTTGAATCACAGTAGCCTTGCGAAGTAGGCAAGTTACGGATTACATCGACTAGGATTTCGTCAGGTGCGTCAAAGCCAAATGGGGCGGGGTTTCCGATGTTTAGCTTTAGTATTTTATGCCCCTCTTCTTCCATGCGTTTAGCATGTTTTAGTACCGGACCCCTAATGTCATAGCAGACATTATCGAGTTTCGACGACATCCCGATATTTTGCATTGATTAAAACCTAAAAATAATTGAATTTCTTTATTAAAGTACATCAAAAAGAATTTTTTTAGAATAAAAATCTGGTTGAATGGCAAGAAATAACAACTTGTAGCACGCCCGTTATCACAGGATTTTGCAAAACATTCACCACAACCTTGATTTGAGAGGGGTCTATAAATAGAGTAACCACCTACAATGAATAACAATCCCCATGCATACGAGGCTGATTTGTCTAATTTTCATCAAGCCGTTACTGAACTGATCGAACGCGTAAAGGATGCAGGAGACGGTATCACTCGTCTGGTTCAAGTTCTTGAGGAAAAACCGGACTTTGCGTTTATCGACTGGCTTGAGGCTCAGCCGATTTTCCCTCAGTTCTATTGGCAATCGCGCGATACTCGTGAAGAAGTGGTCGCGCTAGGCCAGTTACATACATTTGTCGACCCTGCGCCCGCTTATGCCATATTGGCTGAAGAGCAGCGTATATGGGGAGGGCGTTCATTTGACGGACAGACGAGCAAGAATCGTCGCTGCATGTCTTCGTTCTTTTTTCTACCGCAGATAGAGCTGATTCGCTTTGATAACAGTTGGTCTATTGCGGTGAACTTAACGGCAGAAAAACACCGCACTCTCGCTAGCCTATGCAAGTTGCAGCTTGACGTTAAACCTCTTATGCCCGTTACGGCACATGTCGAAAATATCCAGCATACGCCTGATAAGTGTCAGTGGGGGGAGTTGGTAGATAAAGTTCTGACAGGCATTAGCAATAACGAGTTTAAAAAGGTGGTTTTGGCTCGCAAAACAGAGGTCACGCTTGATGCGCCCTTATGTGCGGCTCAGTTTTTAAAATCAAGCTATCTACACAATCACCATAGTTTTCACTTTTTACTGTCGTTAGATAGGAAGCATAGTTTTATCGGATCAACGCCGGAGCGTCTTTACCTGCGTCAAGATCAGGAACTTTATACGGAAGCGCTCGCCGGTACGATCGGACGAGGTAGCAATGCCACTCAGGATATGGAACTGGCTAACTGGTTGGCCAACGACAGCAAGAACCTCAATGAAAATCAATATGTTGTAGACGATATTATCGAGCGTCTAGCTCCGCACTCTGAACATGTAGAGGTGGAACAAGAGGCTCGCTTAGTTCGTTTACGTAAGGTTCAGCACCTAAAACGCAGCATTCACGCCCACTTGAATAAAGGTGTTAATGGCGTGCAGTTGTTGAGTGCGTTACAGCCAACCGCAGCAGTTGCGGGCTTGCCGCGCAAAGAATCGATGGCATTTATTCAGCAACATGAACCCTTTGCTCGTGGTTGGTACGCAGGCTCGATGGGCTTTATCAGTCACCAGAGAGCTGAGTTTTGTGTCGCAATTCGCAGCGCCCTGATCCTCGATGACCATGTCCAGTTATTTGCCGGTGCAGGTATTGTTCCTGGCTCGGTGGCGGAATATGAATGGCAAGAGCTGGATAAAAAAATGTCGACACTGCTGTCTCTGATATCAGATAACGCACCGTTAGGAGTCGCTTCTTAGATGAACGCGGAAGTTTTAAGTGCTAATCAAGCAGTGATAAACCGCATTTGGAGTCAGGTAATACTTGAAGAACTGACCCGATTTGGTGTGCGTGAAATTTGTATCGCTCCTGGCTCTCGCTCAACGCCTTTGACATTGGAAGCGGATGAAAATCCACAACTAAACCTCCACACGCATTTTGATGAGCGTGGGCTGGGATTTTTGGCGTTAGGCCTTGCGAAAGCAAGTGGTAAACCTGTCGCTGTCGTTGTGACATCAGGAACGGCAGTCGCGAATCTTCTTCCCGCTATTGCGGAAGCAAAACTTACTGGCGAAAAGCTGGTGGTGCTTACCGCGGACAGACCCGTCGAACTGGTTGGCTGTGGTGCTAACCAAGCCATCAACCAACTTGGGATCTTTTCTAGCCATGTGACCTGTGCGGTTGACCTACCCAGTCCATCGTTGAATATTCCACTCAATTGGGTGCTAACGACAATCGACCAAGCGCTGGCTGAGCAACAGCAAAAGGGCTGTGCGATTCATGTTAACTGCCCATTTCCTGAACCACTTTATAGCGCTGAACCTAAGTGTTTATACCAAAGCTATAGTGACCAATTGGGCTTGTGGTGGCAAAGCGACAAACCGTTTACGAGTAAGAGTTACCCATTGCAGAGTCCACAACTGAATGTCAGTGATTTTTCGCGAAGAAACGGCCTGATAGTGCTTGGTAGTGTGACGCGCAGTGAAGCATCTGCTGCCAAACAGTTGGCTGAGCGGCTAGGTTGGCCAATCATGTGTGACCCACAGTCCGGACAAAGCTCGGCTTGGTCACACTACGATCTATGGTTGCAGAACAGCAATCAATCGGAAGCCTTACAGCAGTGTGAGTTAGTTTTGCAACTGGGTTCGCGCATCGTATCGAAGCGTCTGAATCAGTGGTTAGCTAAGCATATCAAAACCACTGGTGCTTATTATCACTATGTTGCGCCGAGTTTCGACCGTAATAACGCGAGCCATATGATGCAAGTGCATCATCTTGCCTCTATAGAGAGTTGGATCTCGCACTTGTTAGCGATATTGCCGCCAATTGCTCAAACGAATTCAGGTTGGGCTGATGAGTTGTGTGCTGTCTCTGAACAGGTCAATAGTTTGGCTTCGTTGCATCTCTCGTGCGATGCGCCTCTATCTGAAATCGCTTTGGCTCTAACCGCGCCTCAACTGCCTAAGCAAGCACAATTGTTTATCGGCAATAGTCTGTTTGTACGCCTTTTGGATATGTTTGCCCGTTTTGATGACGTTGAAGTTTATAGCAATCGAGGGGCGTCAGGGATTGATGGCATAGTCGCTAGTGCTGCGGGAGTGGTACGGGCAAATAAACAGCCAACGGTTCTCTTCATTGGCGATACATCGCTTTTATACGATATCAACTCATTAGCGCTGTTTACCCATGAGCAAACACCGGTTGTCATCGTAGTGACCAACAATGATGGTGGTGCCATCTTTGATTTACTGCCTGTTCCAGAGCAACAAAAACAAGCTTTGTATCAAATGCCCCATGGCTTTGAGTTTGAACATGCCGCTCGACAGTTTCATCTTGCTTACGCTAAGCCAGAAACGTTGGCGGAATATCAGCAACTGATCGACAACCATGTTGAGAATGGTGTGGGTGGATTGGTTATCGAAGTGCAAACGCCCGCGGAGCAAGCTTCCCGTCAGTTAAGAGAATTTACGCAACAGATTCATGCTTTATAGTCAGGCTTCTCAGCATTTAGCCCATAACCCAGCACAGCCAGTGCTGGTCTTTTTGCATGGCTTACTGGGTTGTGGAAAAGATTGGCAACAGACAATTGATTACCTAAGTGATTACCCTTCAGTTTGTCTTGATTTACCCGGTCATGGCTTGAGTGGGTTGAACAGCTGTAACAATTTTAAAGAGTGTTGTGATCAAATATCTGACACTCTTCTCACCCAGTTCGAGCCTCATCGACCTATAGTACTGATTGGTTACTCAATGGGTGGTCGCATCGCAATGAATGGTGTGGTGAACAATCACTTTGCGGGGCTTAATATTCAGCAATTGATTGTTGAAGGGGGAAACTTTGGTTTGCCATCCCCAATGGATAGAGCAGCAAGGTGGGAGCACGATGTTCAGTGGGCTGAACGTTTTACGAATCAGCCAATTGAACAGGTGCTAAGCGATTGGTATCAGCAGGCGGTGTTTAGTTCACTAAATCATGCGCAAAGACAAAAACTGATCGCTAAACGCAGTGCTAACCTAGGGCCACAAGTGGCAAACATGATGCTAGCGACCTCGCTGGCCAAGCAAGATTATTTGTTGGATGCGCTCAGCTCATCCGCGGTAGCAGTACATTATATTTGTGGCGAGAAAGACGATAAGTTTAGTCAGTTGGCCAAACGAAGCGGTTTGTCTTTCAGCCAAGTTGCAGAGGCTGGGCATAATGTTCATGTTGAACAGCCCCAAGCTTTTGCCGAAATCGTTAAAACTCAAATAAAACAAACCTTTGTATAGTTTGTTTTGAGTCAATTGGTAAACAAACAGGAATCACCATGGCAAAAACAGTCGGTATCTCAGAAGAAGAACTATACGCACCAGTACACTGGAATGACTGCAGCGGTGAATATGAAGATATTCAGTACCACAAATCTGAAGATGGTATCGCAAAGATTACTATCGCCCGCCCACAGGTTCGTAATGCGTTCCGCCCTCAAACGGTAAAAGAGATGATCAACGCGCTTGCCGATGCACGTTATGACGAAGGTGTCGGCGTTATTATCCTTACCGGTTTAGGTGAGAAAGCGTTTTGTTCTGGCGGTGACCAGAAAATTCGTGGCGATTACGGTGGTTACAGAGATGACTCAGGTACGCACCACTTAAACGTTTTGGACTTCCAACGTCAGATTCGTACTTGTCCGAAGCCTGTTATCGCTTCGGTTGCAGGTTGGGCTGTAGGCGGTGGTCACGTACTGCATATGATGTGTGATCTGACGATTGCCGCTGAGAATGCACAGTTTGGTCAAACTGGCCCTAAAGTAGGTTCCTTTGATGGGGGGTGGGGCGCGTCATACATGGCACGTATTGTTGGTCAGAAAAAAGCTCGTGAAATCTGGTTCTTATGTCGTTTCTATGATGCGAAGGAAGCGCTAGACATGGGGCTAGTCAATACCGTGGTGCCTCTAGAAGATCTTGAGAAAGAAACCGTACGTTGGTGTCGTGAGACATTACAGCACAGCCCAATGGCGCTTCGTTGTCTTAAGGCCGCGTTGAACGCAGATTGTGATGGTCAAGCGGGTCTTCAAGAGCTAGCTGGCAACGCAACCATGATGTTCTACATGACTGAAGAGGGTCAGGAAGGTCGCAATGCTTTCAATGAAAAGCGCCGTCCGGACTTTAACAAGTTTCCACGCAACCCATAATTTGTCGTTAATATCTTAGTTCTAATCGTGATAGCGATTCGAGGATGCGTCATCTTTCACGTCCTCGACTTGCTGTAGAAGCGATAACCTAGATGTTTGCAGACGAACGGGTGAAATATCCAATGCATGCTACATTTATATCAATAATGAAAAGGATATTGCTATGAGATCAGCCAAACTCTATCGCTATGAACTGCCGATGGACAGCGGTGTGATACTGCGTGATCAGAGGTTGAAACAGCGCGAAGGTTTTGTCGTAGAGTTAGCGCTTGACGGTGACACTGGTCTTGGTGAAGTTGCTCCTCTTGCGGGTTTTAGTATTGAGACCATGGATGAAGCCTATTCACAGCTCGTCGAGCAACTGGCTTTGTGGCAACAAGGCGTGGAGTTTAATTTTGATGGTCTGTATCCATCGGTTGCGTTTGGTCTTTCAATGGCGCAAATGGAATTGATGCAACAGCTTCCACAGCACGGTGTGTATCAAGCTGCTCCACTCTGCTCAGGGGATCCTGATGAGCTCATTCCTAAGCTCAACGCAATGAGCGGTCAGAAAGTAGCAAAAATCAAAGTCGGGCTGTATGAGCCTATTCGTGACGGGATGTTAGTGAGTCTATTTTTGGAGTCTATTCCTGACCTCACACTAAGATTAGATGCCAACCGAGCTTGGAGTGCTGAAAAAGCGCAACAGTTTGCTAAGAAGATCGCGCCTTCGTTAAGAGGACGTATTGCCTTTATCGAAGAGCCCTGCCAAGTGCCGGGTGACAGTTTTTCTTTTGCGATTGATACTGGAATTGCTATCGCTTGGGATGAGACGCTTCAGCATGCGATTCGTCGCGATGATTTTAAGCTTGAAGATCTCAATGGTGCTAAAGCGATCGTCATCAAGCCGACTTTACTTGGCTCTGTTGAACGCTGTATCGCGTTGATTCAAAGAGCTAAGGAACTGGGGATCAAAGCGGTTGTGAGTTCGAGTATTGAATCAAGTCTTGGTTTAACTCAGTTGGCTAGACTGGCACATTGGCAGTTACCTGACGAAATACCAGGTCTTGATACTGTGGGTTTGTTCGCTCAGCAGCTAGAAGTTGCTTGGCCAGGTTGCGAATTGCCACTGACTTCATTGTCGGACCAAGCATTGATTTGGCAGTCAGAATGAAAGCAGAGTTATCACCTGTCAATAAATGGGCTCAACTGAGCCCATCTTTGTATGCTTTAGAGACCCCTGAGCAAGGTTACACTTGGCTAGAACTCGCCGAAAAAGTACAACGCCTAGCCGCATCTTTAGGTAAACAAGGCGTATCCGTTGGCGACCTAGTTACTTGCGTGGGTAAGAACAGTCCTCAATTGTTGCTGCTCTATCTCGCCTGCCTCGAACAGGGAGCCATTTGTGCGCTTACTATGCCGCAGAGTGAAAGTGAGCTTAAAAGCAAACTGGCAACCCTGTACCCCAATCCCGACAATGCTTACCTATGGTCGGATAAAGGTACACCTGTGCCTACGACGGGGTATCATGTTCAAGTGTCAGAGCTTGAAATCGAAGATTGGCACAGCCATTACCAAAACAAATCTATCGCTTCGATTGTATTTACATCTGGTTCAACGGGCATACCGAAAGCGGTTGCTCATACATCGCAGCACCATCTTGCCTCAGCGCAGGGTCTACTTGAAAAATTTCACTTCCAGCCAGGTGATACTTGGTTATTGAGTTTGCCTATGTACCACGTCTCTGGTTTAGCGATTGTCTATCGTTGGCTTGCGACTGGCGCCACTCTCAAAATAGGTACAGGTAATTTAAGCGAAGATATTTCGGATGTCAGCCATGCATCACTGGTCGCAACCCAGCTAAAACGCTTGCTCGATAGTAGTGAAACTCTGGCTCTCAGCCATGTTTTACTGGGGGGGAGTCATGTCCCTTTGGAACTAAGCCAGCAAGCCGCTGAGCGCGGGATTGAAACCTGGCTCGGATATGGAATGACAGAAGCGGCTTCAACAGTGACCGCTAAACAGATAGACGCAGTTTATAGTGCGGGGAGCGTATTACCCAAACGCTTGGTAAAACTGGATGGTCAGCGCATTTACATTGGTGGTGATACTCTGGCTTCAGGTTACTACAAGCAAGGAGTACTGACGCCAATAGATGAAAATGGCTGGTTTGATAGTAAAGACCTTGGTCAGTGGTTAGGTGACGAGTTGGTGATCATCGGTCGAGCGGACAACCAATTTATTTCTGGTGGGGAGAACATCCATTGTGAGGAAATAGAAGCAGTGCTCAACCAATTAGATGCTATCCAGCTAGCGATTATCGTGCCTATCGAAGATGACGAATATGGACATCGACCTGTCGCGGTATTGCAGTGTGAAAAGTTACCTGAACAAGCGGAGATTGAATTACTGTTACAACTTAAGCTAACTAAATTCAAATGGCCGAAGGCCTATTATCAGATGCCACTGGAACTGTTAGCGGGTGGGATAAAAGTATCGCGCCAAAAGGTTAAACAGTGGCTGGAAAGTCAACTTAGTTAATTTCGACATTTCATAGTCCAAATGTGAATTTAGCAATCTTATAACCTTAATTCATAATACCTCTATTGAGATATGGAATTGGATATAAGAAGCAATGAAAGCACTCTTGGTTATCGCCGTGTTACTTCAGATAACGGTTGCCCTGCAAAGTGAGGGTTTAGTCAGGGCATTAGCTGAGCTCTCGGCGTTTTTGCTGGTTGTTACTATCGCCTCAAGCACTAAACAGCAAAAACGTCAATCGCTAGAACTTGATACAGAAAAGCGTTAAACCAATGTAAGCCATGCTAATGACGTGGTTGAAATCAGTATCCACAAAGTCACACCAAACATCAGTGGTTTGGCGCCCGCCGACTTGAGTTTCTCGACAGAAATACCGCAGCCAATCAAGAATAAACAGACCACTAACGCACGTTTCGCTACGTCAAATATGCCCTGATAGAGCGCATCAAATTGGGGGAGGGCATCACTTACCGCGATCGCGACACAGTAAAACAAGATGAAGTATGGAATGGTGACTTTCTTTGAGTCGCTACGGAACAAAAACGCGCTGAACAGTGCAACAGGGATGATCCATAGTGCTCGAGCCAGTTTAAGCGTTGTCGCCGTTGTCAGTGCTTCTTCACCATAAGCAGACGCGGCACCAACCACGGATGAGGTATCATGAATCGCGATGGCTGCCCAGGTGCCAAACGTGTGCTGGTCAAGGTTCAACGCATGACCAATCACCGGGAAGATAAACAGGGCGATAGAGTTAAGAACAAATACCGTCGCGAGAGATAAACCTATCTGTTCATCGCTCGCTTTAATCGCTGGTGATACAGCAGCGATCGCACTGCCACCACAAATGGCTGTGCCAGCAGAGATCAGATACCCCGTCTCTCTGTTGAGACCGATCCATTTTGTA
Source organism: Vibrio sp. TRT 29B02 (assembly GCF_050113655.1). NCBI lineage: Bacteria > Pseudomonadati > Pseudomonadota > Gammaproteobacteria > Vibrionales > Vibrionaceae > Vibrio > Vibrio sp. TRT 29B02. The sequence continues at coordinate 179,303 of NZ_JBNJOJ010000002.1, read as the reverse complement.
ACCCACCAACCAATTACCAAGGTACCAAAAATGGTGGTGACAATCAGGCCGATACCATTCGATGTTACCGCTAGGGCCTGTTCAAACTGAATACCGAAACCTAAGCCAACGATCGAGTAGGCAAGCAGCTTTTTAGTGACCTTGGCGAGATTGAATTCCGCAGGAACAAAGCCAAGCGAAGCGAGCAAGAAGCCAATCACAAGTGCAGTAGGAGAGGTGATAAAAGGGGTCAGGCAAACTGCAAGAGCAAGCCAAAATGGCAACTGTTTGGTAAGCTTATTCATTATTGATTTGGTGAGTTGAGATCAACCGCAAGTGTAGCGTACCCAAAGCGATAAATAGAGCTGAATGTTTTGAACGGCTGTTCAGAAAAACTGAACAGCCGTGTTTTGTTATGATAGACCTAGCGCCAGTCGCCCCTTAGTGTCGAGACCTTTTCAAACATCGTCTCCGTAGACGCTGATTTAGGGTCAACCGGCTCACCCACTTCAATTTCAATCTTTGACCAAAATCGCGTTGGTAACCCTTTACAGGCTGCCCCTTTATGACGGCTGAAGTAACTTCCCCACATGCCCTTTAGCGCAATAGGAATGACAGGAACAGGGCTACGTTTGAGGATCAGATCCATACCGCGCATAAATGGATTCATCTCACCATCGGAGGTCAAGCGACCTTCGGGGAAGATACAGACAATGTGTCCTTCGGCCAGTGCCTGATCCACTTCTGAAAATGCTCTTACTATTGAGCGGCGATTAGTTGCCGAAATGGGAATAACTCCCGCGCGCTTGAGAAAACGGCGCAAAGGAGGTGCATTGGCATAATCTTCTTCCATTACAAATCGAATGAGCCTTGGACAAACGGCGCTGAGCAACAAAGCGTCCATATAGCTGACATGGTTGCAAACCAGTAGAGCGCCCTGTTTATCTGGCAAATTATGCAGATTCTTATGGGTCACTCGGTACATGGTGTGAGTAAGTATCCAGACTAGAAAGCGGACGACAAAGATAGGGACTTGAGAAAACAGGTAAGTCGCCACCAACATGTTGAGTACCGCCAGCAGCAAGAATAACTGAGGAATAGAAAGGCCAATAACAGATAGGCAAATAATTCCTAGAATGGCACTACCGACCATAAATAGAGAGTTGTAAATGTTGAGTGCGGCAATAACCTGTGCCCGTTGATCGACTTTTGCTCGTTGTTGCATCAGCGCATATAGCGGGACGATAAAGACACCGCCAGAAGCACCAAGTAGAAATAGGTATGCAAATACTGGCCACAAAGGTTGGTATGCCACAAAGTCTGAAAAATGAGCAAATTCTGGTAACTGTTGTGGAACCGCTAACGCCATTAATGCGCCAAACACGGTGATCCCAAAACTGCCGAGCGGCACGATACCAACTTCAATACGATGGTTTGAGAGTTTGTCGCACGCTAGCGAACCTAGCGCAATACCTATGGAAAAGAGCGCAAGTAAAAATGAGACGGCACTTTCACTGCCATTAAGGTAGATCTTAGTGAAGTTAGGAAATTGGGTCAGGTATGCCGCGCCCAGAAACCAAAACCAACTGATGGCCATTAATGAGCGGAAGATTGTCTGATCTGATTTGGCGATGGCGATGGTTTGTTTGGTTTGTTTGATTGGTTGCCAACGGAACTCGAGCGTTGGCGCACTGGCAGGTGCTACAGGAATAGAACGGCTCGCGAGGTAGCCAAGCAGCGCGAAGATCACGACGGACGCTGCCGCGACGTATTTGGCGCTTTCAGAAGAGGCGATAACCCCCGCTCCAAGAGTGCCGATTAAAATCGCGAGAAATGTGCCGGTTTCGACTAAAGCGTTGCCTGGGACTAACTCATTGGGTTTGAGTTGCTGAGGCAGAAGCGCATATTTTACCGGACCGAAAAACGCAGATTGCGTACCCATCAAGAACAGCAGTATCAGCAGTATAGTGTAACTTTCGGTGATAAAGCCGATTGCCCCTAAACACATGATGCCGATCTCAGCGAGTTTAACCTTGCGAATAAACCAAGATTTCTCATATTTGTCAGCCAATACACCCGCGGAGGCTGAAAAAAGGAAAAAGGGCAGAATAAACAGACCTGCCGCGAGATTGATGAATAAATCACTGGAAATGGGTAAGGTACCTGCGCCAGCAAAAGCGACGAACAGCAGCAGAACATTTTTAAAAATGTTGTCGTTGAAAGCGCCGAAAAACTGTGTGACGAAATAAGGCAGAAATCGTTTCTGCCTTAGTAAAGAGCTTTGGCTATCAGACATTAGTGATCCTTAACATTTAGGATGTTACCAATTGGTCAGGTAGTTTGAGAGCAAATTCTCGATCAACTCCTTGCCATCGATAGGCTGATCGCTGAAGAACTTGTCATCGACGCTTAGTAGCGTAATACCGTGCACACCTGACCAAAGCACGCGACTTGCTTTTAGCACATCGGCTTCACTGCGATGAGGGGCAAGTGCTTGTAACAGGTGTTCTAGCATACCAGTCATGGCATTAATTCGTTGTGCTTGCCACTCCGGCAGCGTCTCGCCATTCATATTGTGCTCGAAGATAAGTTGCCAACGATTTGGATGGCGAAGTGCAAAGTCATGATAGCAATAGGCCAGTTCATACAGTGCTGACCGGTTATCTTTACTGCCGTTAACGACATGGTTGGCTTCAGATGATAGCTCGTCTAAGGTCTGCGCTACGACATGCAATAACAGTAAATTGTAGTTTCCGAACACATTGACCAGAGTACTCGGTACATAACCAATCATGGTTGCGATCTTACGCAAGCTAAGCTCATGATACGAATTGGTCGTGAGAAACGCCTTTACCGTTGATAGTGTAAGGGCGATGAGTTCTTCGCGAGTGTGATCGTTTCTTCTTGCCATGGTGAATAATCTAAAATGAACATTGTTCAATATTCTAATGAGCCAATGCCTATAGCGCAACTTTGCTAAGGACAATTTGCAATATTCTGATACATGTCGCGCCGACGTTTTTGTATGAATCTAGTTCCGCTGAGGGTAAGATGACATAATAAATAAAAATTCAATACCTCGATACGAACTTGAAAGGAAGAATATGAAACGGCTCTTTTCTCTCGTTGCTCTACTTATGGTCTCAGTGGCTATCACGCCGATTGCCGAGGCAAAGAAGTTAGGTGGCGGAAAATCATTCGGCAAAAGTCTTAAAACTGCGCCTGCGCCGAAACAGCAACAACAAAACACCAATACTATTGGTAAAGATCAAACAACTAAGACTCAAAGCTCAACCAAGAAAGGTTTGATGGGCGGCCTACTTGGTGGCTTGTTAGCTGGTGGACTGCTTGCTGCCTTCTTTGGTGGTGCATTTGAAGGTATCCAATTCATGGATATCTTGATCATCGGTTTGATTGCTTTTGTTATCTTCAAACTTATGCGTGGCATGCTTGGGGCAAAGCAGGGCAGTATGAATCAGCATCGTCAGCAGCCTGCATTCGGAGGTTCTGCGCCTAAATTTGAACAACCAAATGTACATAATTTCGAGCAGCCTCAGTCAGGTGCACAAAGCGGTGGTTTTGGTACTCAGAGTGATGTTCCTCATAACTACCCACCGGGTTTCGACCAAGCGGCCTTTATCAATGGATCTCGTGAACACTACCGTATCCTTCAAGGTGCTTGGAACCACAACCAGTTAGATACGATTGAAGAGTATGTTTCTCCAAGCTTATTTGAAGATCTGAAATCAGAACGTGAGAAACTCGGTGGAGAGCAACATACCGATGTGATGTATGTTGATGCTGAAATCGTGCGTGCGGATTATGATGCAAGCAAAGCGCAACTAAGCTTACAGTTTAGTGGTCGTTACCGTGACTCCGTAGAAGGTATTGAAGAGAACATCGAAGATATCTGGCACTTAGAGCGTGATTTAACCACACCAAATGCGCCATGGCTAATCGTTGGTATTCAAGGCTAATACCGATACCTAACCGTTAAAGTTTAACGCCCAAGCTCATAGCTTGGGCGTTTTTGTATTGTCTAAAGCTGTCAATGCTTGGTAGTATTTTTAGCCTAGCTAAAAATCATACTAAGGTAAGTAAAGTGGCTGAATTTAAATACAAAAACCTCACTCAAGAGCAGCAAGACAAACTGGATGCTGCGGCTTTTCGTCGTTTACTCGCGCATCTAGATGACAACAAAGACGTACAAAACATCGATTTAATGATTCTGGCTGGTTTCTGCCGTAACTGTTTCAGCAAATGGTACAAGGCTGAAGCAGATACCCAAGGGATCGATCTCGATATCGATGATGCACGTGAACGCGTTTATGGCATGACTTACGATGAGTGGAAACAAAACCACCAGCCCAAAGCAACGCCTGAGCAGCTAGCTGCGTTTGAAGCGCGCCAAAACAAGGGTTAATCAACCTGAGTGAATACAAAAAAGCCCCGTTACGCGTAGAGTGAACGGGGCTTTGACTTTTATCGTATTAGGCTAGCTTAATTGGCCAGTGACCTCGAATTCTTCAAGTTTGGCTATGTATGGCTGAAGGTCACCGATGTTCTCTTCAACCCACTCGGCGTTGTAGTATGTATCTAAATAACGTTCACCGCTGTCACACAGTAGCGTCACAATCGAACCTTTTTCACCACGGGCTTTCATTTCGCAGGCTAGCTGGAGTACACCGTATAAGTTTGTACCAGTTGATGCCCCGACCTTACGACCTAGGATTTTTTCTAGCCAGTGCGCCGTTGCGACGGATGCTGCGTCAGGAATAGTGCGCATCTCATCAACAACACCAGGAATAAAGCTCGGCTCAACTCGCGGACGACCAATGCCTTCAATTTTGCTTCCGCAATCGCCAGTCAGATTTTTGTTACCTGTCTTGAAATACTCATGGAACACTGAGTTTTCAGGGTCAACAACACAGAGCTTAGTGTCGTGTTGTTGGTAGCGAATAAAGCGCCCAATTGTAGCTGAAGTTCCCCCCGTACCCGGACTCATTACGACCCAAGTTGGTACTGGGTGATCTTCCATTTCCATCTGACTAAAGATCGAGTTGGCTATATTGTTATTACCACGCCAGTCTGTTGCTCGTTCTGCGTAGGTAAACTGGTCTATATAATGCCCATTCAACTCTTGAGCTAGGCGGTGAGATTCTGCATAGATCTGATCAGAACGATCAACCAAATGGGCTTGACCGCCGTAGAATTCAATCTGCTCAATTTTTTTGCGTGCGGTACATTTAGGCATCACAGCGATAAATGGCAGGCCAAGTAGGCGAGCAAAATAAGCTTCAGAAACCGCGGTACTACCTGAAGAAGATTCGATAATCGTGGTTTCAGGACCCACCCAACCATTACAAATCGCGTAAAGGAATAGAGAGCGAGCGAGACGATGTTTTAGAGAACCTGTCGGATGTGTACTTTCATCTTTTAGATAAATATCAACGCCTTCGATACTTGGCAAATCGAGTTTAATCAGATGTGTATCAGCACTGCGCTGATAGTCTGCTTCGATTTTTCGTACAGCATTGTTAATCCAGTTATGGTCGGTACACATAGGGTTTCTCCTTAGAATCGTTATAGCGTTAATGTAGCGATTATTAGGGAGAAAAACTTTGCTTTTTTTACTCCGTTTTGCTTTATTTGGAGAAAATAATTCTATAAATGTGATTCTATGGATATCGAATTAGACAAAATTGACCGAAAAATACTCGATCTATTACAAAGTGATGGAACATTGTCTCTCAATGAACTGGCAGACGCAGTCAATCTAACAACGACACCATGTTGGAAGCGCATGAAGAAGCTAGAAGAGATGGGGGTTATTCAAAAGCGAGTTGCACTACTCAATCCCGAGAAATTGGATTTGTCGTTCACGGCCTTCGTACTGATAAAAACCAGTGACCATTCCCATGAATGGTACAGCCATTTTGTTTCAACCGCTTCTGAGTTCCCTGAAGTGATGGAGTTTTATCGAATGGCGGGTGAATACGACTATATGATGAAAGTCTTAGTGAAGGACATGAAGTGTTTTGATCGCTTCTACAAAAAACTGGTCAACTCAGTGGAAGGTATTTCTAACGTGACATCTACTTTTGCCATGGAACCTTTAAAATACACCACGGCTCTGCCGATCTGCAGCGATTAAAAGCCTCCCGCAGGAGGCTTAATGGCTTTAGCTGGTAAAACGCATCACACCCTCTTGTACTGCGGTAGCAACAAGATCGCCATTACGATTGTATATTTCGCCACGGACCAGTCCCCGTGTATTGCTTGCAGTTGGACTTTCTATCGCATAGAGAAGCCAGTCATCGACTTTAAATGGTCGGTGGAACCAAATGGAGTGGTCAATGGTAGCGACCTGGAATTTCGGTGTCATCAGAGAGACACCGTGAGGGTGTAGCGCAGTGACAAGGAAGCCCCAATCAGATGCGTAGCCTAATAAATATTGATGGATAAGTTGGTTGTCCGGTACTTTGCCGTTGGCTTTTATCCAAAGATATTGCTTGGGATCCGCTTTTTCAGGTTTCAACGGATTCACCACTGTAACCGGTCGCATTTCGATAGGTTTTTCTCCGCAAAACGTTTTCTGCAATTTTTCTGGTAGCAAATGAGCAATGCGGCCAGCAAGCTCTGACTCTGACGCAAAGTGCTCTGGCCCTGGGATATCAGGCATCACATTTTGATGTTCAAACCCCGGTGCTTCGCCGTGATAAGATGCGGTGAGGTAGAAGATTGGACGCCCATTTTGAATCGCTTTAACACGACGAGTACTGAAACTACGACCATCGCGTAGGTTTTCCACATCGTAAATAATAGGTTTCTCGGGATTACCCGGATAGAGAAAATAGCTATGAAATGAGTGAACCGTACGATCCGCATCAACGGTGTAGCGAGCCGCTGATAATGCCTGACCGATAACCTGACCACCATAAACTTGTGGTAGCCCGAGGTTTTCGCTTTGACCTCTAAAAAGTCCTTCTTCAAGCTTTTCTAATTGCAATAAATTCAACAACTCGTTTAGAGGTTTACTCATATTTGTGACCTTCTAATACCATATTTGAGACCCATTTTACGCAGTTACTGACAAATAAAACAGCTGTTTAAATTTTAATTGTCATCATAGAACTAGCATAGTCAAAACTTTGTCAGTAATCGTTAGCGTACAATGACATTCATATAATAGCCTTCTATAATCCTCGTGAATTTAATTAGTTATAGAGAGGCTTTATGAAAAAGGCACTAGCGTTAGTAATGTCAGTGGTACTAGGTGCAGTATTGGTTGGCTGCCAATCTTCAGAGAAACAAGAGCAACCACGAGTGGATTCAGTGACAGGCACACTTGCTTACCGTGAGCGCATTGCGTTGCCGGATAATGCAGTGGTGACAGTGACTCTACAAGATGTCTCATTGGCGGACGCTCCAGCAAAAGTTATCGCTAAACATCGTTTTGAAACCAATGGTGCGCAAGTTCCTTTCGAGTTTGACCTCGCTTACGATACTAACAAAATTGAAGCTCGCCACCGTTACAGTGTGAGTGCGCGTATTGAAGTAGATGGTCAGCTTCGTTTCATTACTGATACGTCTTATCCGGTTATTACTGATGATGCACAGACGGACAATGTCAATCTGCGCCTAATCGGTGTGCGTAACTAAAGTTTATTTAAGTTGTTTCATGTTAATCCATGGACTGGATTTAGAAGCTGGTGTCGCTCCTACGTGAGTTTTAAGCGTTATATCTAAACTTGTAGGAGTTAATCCTACATACACGATTAACGTGATTTCTTGAGTGCGATTAGCCTAGTTGGGTGTCAAACCCGCTAAGGCAGATTTGTGGCTTCTCTCGTCCAAAAACTCGTTGGAATTTCTGTATGCGTCTTCATACCTTTTGGGGACGTATTGGCTGCAGAATTTACTATTCAAGGTTTATCTAAACCGCTAGAGAGTAATCTGGAATATTACCTCATGCCGTTAGCGAATACTTCAGCAAACGACATTCCCGTAAGTCAGCTCAGGAAGTTGGTTCGGTCAGCATTGAACCCTTATGGCTACTACCATTCTAAGCTCAGTGTTCAGAGAGAGCCAAACGATCTCATTTTATTAGATGTGGAACTTGGTGAGGTCGTGTTGGTAGCTAAATCTAATATCGTCGTATCTGGTGAAGCCTCAAACGATGAAGATTTCCTCGAGTTAGTCAATCAAGCCCAACTTAAACAAGGGCAGCCGCTACTGCATTCTGAGTACGATACGCTGAAACGAAAATTGACTTCATTAGCCCAGAAAAAAGGTTACTTGGATGGGCGCTTTATCGAATCGTCTTTGGAAGTCATCCCGAGCATGAGTCAAGCAAATGTGAACCTACATTTCTCGAGTGGTTCTCGTTACCAGTTTGGTACGTTATCGATACCAACATCGGGTATTGAGCCAGCTCGAATAGAAGTGATGCGAACGTTTGAGCGGGGGGACGGTTTCGACACCTTGAAATTGAACCAATATCAAACAAATCTCTCGGAGACCAATTGGTTTCGTAGTGTCATTGTGAAAGCGGATTTTGATGGGATATCCAATACCCTTGAGGTGCCGATAGAAGTGATTGCAGAGCCAAACGCACGAAATATCGTGCAAGTCGGTGGTGGATATTCGACGGACTTGGGATTACGCGCTTCGTTGAATTGGACCAAGCCATGGTACAACACGCGAGGACATAGCTTTGAGACACAAGCGTACGCGTCAAAAGCGGAACAGTCGCTATTGCTTGGCTACAAAATTCCGACCCAAAATGTCCTGACGGATTACTACGGTATTCAGTTTGAATCTAAACATGTCGACTATCGTGATACGTCGAGTTTTTCCAATGATTTGTCGTTTGAAAAGCATTGGCAGCTAGACAGTGATTGGCAAAGCACTATGCACGTTCGTTATTTGCAAGAGCGTTATCAACAAGCGTCGGAAAATAACGACTCACAGATGCTATTGCCGGGAGTAACGTTTTCATTGCTTGATCGCAAGAATGATCAATTAGAAATAAAACACCGTCACGTTTACTCATTGGAATACTCGGATCCGAACTTTTTCTCGGATTCTCGTTTGCTGCGTATTGAAGGCAACAGTGTGCTGTCGTGGGATATCAGCGAAAAACATAAGTTTCACTTTCGTTCGAATGTTGGTATCAATGTCGCTGACGCTCTGAGTGATATCCCCTCATCATTACGCTTCTTTGCGGGCGGTGATGGCAACCTTCGTGGTTATGGTTATGAGTCTATCTCTCCGAGAGATGAAAATGGCGATTTAACAGGTGCCCGTTACATGTTCACTGCTGGTTTGGAATATCAATATCAGGTCTACCACCGACTATGGCTTGGTGCATTTTACGATGTTGGTGATGCCTTCAACGATAGCGTGGATTGGAAAAGTGGAACAGGGTTGAGTTTGATATGGAACTCAAAATACATGCCCGTCAAAGTGGATTTTGCTTACGGGTTAGATGCTCCTCAAGGAGACCAATTCCGAGTTCACTTCTCACTAGGCACGCAGTTTTAGCGTGCCTTAAAAAGGCTCTCATTCATGTGGATAGAGAGTTTGATGGCTCAGAGTTCGAACTCACCATTCAGTTGCTTGAATATCCAGTTAGGCGCTTTGTGCCATCCACCATAGTTTGGATTCTTAGTATGGGTTTCATTCATTGATTGCCACTGAGTTTGGCCTTGTCCATCTCGAGATACTCGCCAAAACAGTTCATCATGTTGCCGAGTTAAGTAGTGTATGACATGTTCTGCAAAGGTTTCGCTTTGGATCAGCACACCAAATTCCACATTGAGGAAGTCCGATCTTGGGTCGAAGTTTGATGAGCCTATATAAGTCAGCCGATCATCGAGTATCACGGTCTTGTTGTGATAATAAGTATCCGCATGGAAGTAGTGGTCGACATTTTTCGCTTTGTTTTTGTACTCCAGTATATGCACACCCTTGTCCAATAGGGTTTGACGGTGCTCCTCGTAATACGCCGGAATAAATCCAGAGTCGTTAGAGGCCGACGAGTTCGTCATTAACGTTACATCCGTATTTTGCTTCATTAAGGTATCAATAAAGGCAAATCCATTATTACCGGGTACCACGTAAGGGGTTGAAATCACCGCTTTGTTTGCGGTAGTTATTTGTTGCCAAACTTGGCGCTCTGCCCGCTTTCTAAAGTAAGGCTTGTTGTTCTCTAACTTTTTTAATGAATCGAAAACAGGGGTGACTTGCACAGTGATGAAATTGGGGCTGGTCAGTTGTTTAACCTGTTTTTCAACTTCAGCCAGAATGATGTTTCTGTCTATCTCCTCTTTATTGACGGCTTTGACAAACGCGGAATAGTTTGGGCTTACTTTAACGATATTTTCTATTGGTGTGACATGCTTGCTGTGCCAAAGCTGTTGGTAGTTTTGATCGAACGCTTGAATGATGCTGCCTTTAAACAACACATCCATATCAAAGAAGTTGGCTTTGCGGCTGTAACCAAAATAGTCGTTGCCAATGTTGCGTCCACCTAGAATCATCCATTGATGGTCGACGTTGAAATACTTCTCGTGTAGACGATTGTCCAAACGTTGTTGATGAGTAGAGAAGTTGATGGAGCGCCCAATCCAGCCTGACTTACGTGAATCAAACGGATTGAATAAACGGATTTGAATGTTGTTGTGAGCGCTGAGATCAGCAAGCCATTTCTCATTAAACACCAATAAATCATCGAGAGTGAGTCGAACTTGCACACCTCGATCCGCTGCATGTTTGAGCTCATTGAGTAGCATCAAGCCAAGCGTATCACTTTCCCAAGAAAAGTAGGTCATATCGATGCTTTGTTGAGCATTTCTTACCAGTTCAACGCGACGAGCAAAGGCTTCTGGAGCGGTAGGAATTAAGTAAACATCGGCTTGATGCTGAGTAGTTTGCCAATTGGCTTCAAAATCCGGTTCAACTTCAGGGTAAGGCTGGGCACAGCCGACCAATAGCGCGCTGAAGGTAAAGATCAGCAGAGCACGAAGGGCGTTAGGAAACATGAGTAAACCTTCCTAATTATGTTCAAGGAATAAGGATGAAAAAAGCCAGCGAACTGGCTTTTAGACATTCGGTAATGAGTTTTTAGCGACTGAGGATGACGTTACATGTGACTAAGAATCAGCCCAAGTTCCTCGAGACCGTTGAGGCGGCCTTTGCGCAGTTTTGGATCGATGCCTGAGTGATGAGCATTGTCCCAGTCTTGTGTGGATTGAATACCGCCATCGTTATCGATCAGCAATACTTGATCAGTCGCACTGTTGTATTGGAAGTCTTCGAATAGACGTTCGCTAAACCACATGCGAGAGAGTTCGTTCATCATTGCTTTGTCTTTATTACCTGGACGAACACTTGAACCATCGAGCTTTAATGCTTTGTTGAATACAAATGGTAGTTCCGATGCATTGCAAGCGCCCACAATACAACTGATGCTGTTGAGCAAGTCACCCACGTCTAAATCGCCGTTTTCACCTGTGGTGTCATAAGTCCAAACATTGAAGCCTGGTGTGTAGTCAAAGTAGTAAAAGCTTTGCGTTGCTCCTGTTGTTTCTTCACTTGAAACCTTATGACGGTTTGGACCCGTGAAGAGTAAGTCATGCAACGCGGTTTTGAATTGCTGCATGTTTTTGGTCGCACCATTCAGTTCGCTTTCATCGTTAGGGAAAAAGTCAGCCAGAGCAAGTAACTCAGAGGTTGAATCAGAGTTCCCCAAACCGAAGAACAACTTAGTCATCGCCTCATAAGCGGTGCTAGGCAGCAGCTCCAACAAGTCAGAAAGATCGAGTTCAACCGATGCCGAATCGCTGAGTAGTGAACGATATTCCGCGCGTAAGCGATTCAAGTTTGCTTCCGATTCTAGCCACTCCACCATGGATTCGACAATTAAGGTCTCATCGCCACTTTCAATGATTTCTGGCGCTTCTTGGCTCAAGATTTCAAGGATAGTAGGGATCAAAAACGTCAGGCTCGGCAGCATGCCCAGCGTGTTGCTTTCTGCGCTGTTTGAGCCAATCACAGTCGGTACGATCCACTCACTCTCAATAGCTTGTTCAATAAAGTGATGACCTGGTACTTCTTCCACTAGAAACGCTGGTGGGCGGTGCTCAATGTACGGCGCAAAAGGCATCAACGTGGCTAATGGGCTGTTGTCTCGTGTCGGGCTGATTAACGGAATGTTAGCCGCGGTCAGTACCCAGCTCTTGAGACGCTGAATAGGGTCAAGCATGTCACCCTGAACCTTCAAGACCTCATCAAGTGGTACTAATGCAAGATCTTCAATGCTTTGCTCTGGTCGTTGGCTCTTGGCAACATCGTAACTTTTGTACTCAAAGCCGTAAGCGTTGCTTTGCATGATGGCACGTTGAAAGTGCTTACCAGCGATTGCAGCATCGCCTTTTGATTGCTGCAAAATACCTACCGACATTGCACCAGCTCCTTGACCCATAAGTGTCACGTTTTGCGGATTACCGCCAAACGCCTCTATGTTTTGCTGAACCCATTCAAGCGCGTGTTTTTGATCGCCTAGGCCAAAGTTACCACCTTCTGGGTTATCCAAACCATCGACCCAAACACTGCCCAACAAGCCCAAACGATAGTTAAAAGTAACAGCAATAAACGGGTTACCATCGTCTGCACCTTGTGCAACAACCATATCACCATGAATTAGAGGTTCTGAGCCCGCGCCGTGTTCAAAGTCTCCACCATGAATAAAGACATAAACGGGTAAATCTGCATATGCTTCTGTCCCGGCTGGGCGCCAAATGTTGAGGTTCAAGCAATCTTCTGATTGTGTTTGGAACGTGGTTTTTAACTGAGGACACGCATCACCGAACTGAGTTGCATCAATGTTGCCTTCAAGCGGCGCAACAACGCTGTGCTGAAAGCGGTCTGCTTGCGCAAATTGGATACCTTTGAACGCTTCTACAGCGGCCAGTTTTTCATCTGCATCAAGAGGTGTGATGACAAGAGACTCTTTAGTCGCTTGAATGGTTGCATCGCCAATTTCCAATGTGATTTGCTCTGGTAGTAACGGTTGTAATGGCAGCGGATTGTAAGGCGCGCTAGGTTTACTTGAATCATCACCACAGGCAGCTAAGGCAATAGTGATGGTAATAGCTAAAGTTGAGCGATTGAGTAAAGTCATTGTTATGTCCAAAAAGTCATTTGGTGCGTGCACCGAAAATGTTAAACGGCATCTAACGAGCGACGTCCTGACGCTTTGGTATTAATCCGTGAATGGTTGGATGGCTTGTTGTATTGATGGCTCAAATGGTAGGGCATCGGTGACAGTTTCAATAATCGCCTTTGTAGGATGCAGTCCTACCATCTAATGGCCTACCAATGTGTGATTTCTATGTGTGCTATTTCTTGGTGCGATTAGAAGCGATAACCCAAGTTCAAGGTCAGTGAGTCGCGTGTTTCACCTTTGTTGTAAAGCATGGTCAAGTTGTAGTTCTTACCGATTTGCTTGTTGAAACCTGTCAGGAATGCCCACTCGTCAAGCTCGACACCGATGTCGTAATCGAACTCGATATCACCGCTTTTTACTCGGCCATCCATACGAGAGTCCAAGCCTTGGTATTCAGCACCCACAAAGAACTGAGTCCGGTAATCCACTAACTGATAGCCAAGCATTGGTTGAACGGTATAAATGCCGTCACCCCAGTCGTCTAAGCCCTTTAAACGTGTTTGAGAGTACGTGCCGGTAACGGAAGCAAAAAACTCTCTGTAACCAACTGATAACGTTGTACCCACACCGCGCAAGTCGTACTCAAGATGAATCGGCACATTGACTCGTCCGCGATTACATAGAGCAGACAATCCATCGCAGAACTTATCCCCCAAGCCTGGTAGACGGTCATTGAGCTTGTCTTTGAGGTATTGGCCTCCTTCGCCTGTGTAAGCTGCATCCACATTGGCATCGACATTGATTTTGCCGATGTAACCAAAAACATTCCAAAAGGGAAGGATGTTAACGTCACCACGAATACTGAAACTCTCTGCGTTTACAATACCCACAGTGTCTTCTGGATCGAATAGGTCGTTCAAACGTACGCCATCAATAACGAAATCGTTAAAAGGGATGTTCATATTCTGGTTACGGTAAGCCATCGACACGCCAAACGGCAGAGGCAAATCGATACCTTGACGGCGTACCATATCGCCCATTAACGGGAAGATACGATCAAGTTTTACACTGGCTTCTTGCATGCGTGGGTCAGAAACTTCGTTCAAACGTTTCTCATCCAACACTTGCACACCAATGTCATCCTCATAGATGGCAACAGGCTTAAGAGTGCTGACCACTTTGAGCGGTTTCTTTTTGCTTGAGCCAACGATTTCAGTGTGTTTGCTTGCAATCACAAGCTTGCCAGAATCCAGCTTTTGAAAGCGGATCTCTTGGTGGTACGTATCCACGTTGTATATGTGGTGTGTGAATGGCTTCTCGTTGGTAATGACCATGCGCTTTGGTTCGCCGTTGACAAGTTCGATATCAACGCTTAAGAAACGAAAATAGGCGATATCCTGCGGAAGGCCGTATTTCGAGTAGTTGAAGCTAACAATGACATTGCCGTTTTTATCTTCTTTTGCTCGTACCGATGAAGAATCAAAGCTCTCTGCGTAGTTGCGCAGACGGTATTCTGTACGCGTGAAGGTTTCGATTTCATCGAGCACTTTTTCGTTCTTATCGAGCTCGTTAGGGTTGTATTTGATGCGAAGATCGATATTGCCCTTGCTGTCTGTGCTCTTTACCAGAAACACCGAAGAGTCACGTACCTCGTTGCTGATTTGAACGGTTCGGTGAACATGCTCTACCAAGTGCTCACCTTGCACTAGAGAGCTGATGGCCAGTTTCGGTAGATCACGGCTGATACCGTATTTGTCGAATATCTCGCGACCTTGTTCCATAACTTCACGATAAGTTGTCTCTTCTGCGGCGAAGCTAAAAGTGGGGGTAGTAAGCATTAGTGCGCTCGCTAGCACAGTAAGAGAAGATGTCTTGCTAGCGCGTATTTCAAAAAAACTCATGACGATTTCCACTCTGAATAGCCTCAAACCTTTGAGACTCAGACAGTTAATGTGTCACTGAACATCTTGTTCAGTTAGATAGATGTGTTTGCTGTAATTGATGTTGTGAATGCAGAGTTTTTAATTGCATTTCGTTAATCAATGAGAGAATTTTATGAGCAGCAGAGCAATCCCGTTAATCGCTTTTGATGGATAGTATCCTCGCTTTATGGGTGAGGTAGGAATCGAGCCCAGCGAAAAAACAAAACGCCCCGCGGAGCAGAAGCAATGCAGGGCTTTAGTGTTAAAAACAGAGACGATAGCTAGGCGATAACGCGCGCACGGAACAGATCAGTAAATACCTTGGCAATCATCAAAATGATCAGAATGTTTACCAGCATCAGCAAAGGTGTTTCGATACGATATACAGGGGTTAAGTTGAGTGCACCCGATGTCAAAACAACCAGTAAATTAACGCCTAAAATTCTGTGCACCATCAGTTTTGGTGTCGCAAAAACTTTCCAAATTACGATGATGTTGATGAAGTAGAACAGCCCAAGTTGCCATAGCTCGGTCATCATTGGCATTAAGAAAATGTATTGCAGAAGAATCACTGTGCCAGTGCCTATTACACCAAAAAACGCATCCTTAATAATGCTTGGTGGCATGGTAGGGACGAGTGACGAGAATATGCCAGCCATCATCGGGAATATGAACCCGCCGGGAACCGGAAGATAAATCCAAATCAATAATGACGTAACGAACATGGAGATACCTTGCAGTACCTTTCTGCCATCTTCATGCCAATGTTGTATGAAAGTTCGGTGATCATGATGCAACATGGAGTCTCTATCTGTTTTTGCCACAAAAGGTACTTGACCGATTAAGGACGTACTAGGCTTGGCCATATCAAAGCATTGAAGTTGCTGAGCAAGAGTTGGCCAATCGATCTTACTTCGTTGCTGTTTTTCCACTTGTTCAAGCAGTCTCTCTTGGATCTGAGCCATTTCATTTAAGCGCAGGCGCCATAATTGACGATGCTCTTTCAAGTAGTAGGCACCAGTAAGTGGTAAGCTGAGCAGTTGGAACAATTTCTCTATGTTAGCGGTGTTGGTTTCCAGTGCTTTGATATCAATTTGGTTGGGCGTTTTCATGGCGTTAAGCAAAATCTCACGGCTTGCCTCAAAGCGGTGAATGAAGTTCTGTTCGGTATTAATCGGCCATACTAAACGGTACACCACAGAGAAGGAGATTACGCCAAGAATGGTTTCCTGCATGCGCAGTACAGCGAAGTGGAACGTTGCTTGGTTATCAAATCCCCCCATACAGGCGATGATCGAACACACTGAAAAACCGACGGTAAACACATCACCATATTTTTTGTCACTCGACATATAAATGCACACACCTAGAAACAAAGTGAAAAAGGTGAGAAACAAAAAACGGTCTTGAGAGAACATTGCGATTAGGAAAAAGGCATAACCGGTGCCCAATAAGGTTCCACGCAACCTGTTATGGCCTTTGTTTATCGAGTGAGCGAAGCTTTCATTCAACGCCATTACCCCGACAGCGATGGCTGCCCAATAAGGTTTCTCCCATTGAAACCAGAAGGCAAGGGAGATTGCGACAACAATGGATAGCGCAGCTTTGATCGCTTCTTTGGTTGAGGTGTTGAACATAACAATCACCTAATTACTTAATGATTTTAATAGAAGCGGTCATACCCACACGAAGCTGTAGATCGTTTGGCAGTTCATCCAGTTTTACTTTGATGGGAATACGTTGAGCCAAACGAATCCACTGGAAGTTCGGATTGACATTAGGCAGGAGGTCGTTGCCTGTGCTGCCATCTTGCTTCGCAATACCGTAGCCAATACTTTTGATTTCACCTTTCAGTTGCACATCGCTGTGCATCATCAAAGTTACATAAGCGGTGTCTTCAGGATTGACGCCAACCAGATCTGTCTCTTTGAAGTAACCTTCTACCCAGAAACTGTCTTCATCTATTAAAGCAACAATCGGAGAGTTTGCCACAACTTGAGAGCCTACTCGTAAGTTCAAATTAGTGATGTAACCGTTGGTTGGCGCATAAATTTTGGTGTAATTGAGGTTCAACTTCGCTTCTTCAATATTGGCTTTCGCGAGTTCTACGTTGGCGACCGCCGTTTCTACCGCATTGTTTAGGTTATTCAATGTCAGTACCGGAACAGCGCCTGGCGTGCGTTTTTCTAACTCGAGTGCGCGCTTTTCTTCGTTATTTGCTTTTGCTAACAGAGCCACAGCTTGCTTTTGAGTTGCCAACGCTTTGTGGTATGCCGCTTTATAGATGCTAGGGTCGATCTCAAACAGTAAATCACCTTGCTTCACTTGCGAGTTGTCTTCGACATACACGTTAATGACTTGTCCTGTTACACGGGGTGTTATCGAAACGATGTGCGCGCTGACCTGACCATCTCTAGTCCAAGGGTTGTTTGTGTATGATTGGTAGTAGCTGAAAATCACAGTGCCAGCGGAACACAGTAATAACAGAGTGATGAGATAACGTTTAATCACGGGATTTGCCTCAAAAGATGGTAATGAATTGACCAATAACGCCAGTAAAAATCACCATTAGGCTCAGCTCAGCGAGTGCAGGAAATGCAACGTATTTATGGAACCCCAGTTTTGTCGCAACGGTTCCAACCAAAATGGTGAGCATATAAGCCAATGTGATAACCAGCAACAAGGGTGGGAAGTAGACTTCGCCCCACACGAGTTCATGTGGCATTGAGTTCATGGTGTTTTTCTCTATTAACTTGATGAATGGAAAGATAAGGCAAATGATGATGGCGGTGATAATCGCATTTGTAGGGCCGAACCCATCAAACGAAAGGTGTTATGTGCTATATGGAGTGAATAGTGCAACCAAACAGTTTTTTGGACAGGGAAAATAAAAATAAAATTATTTTTCGATTTACCCGATGTTCATTACAGACCACTAAGTCATTCAATTTTCGATAATTATTTCTCAATGCTTGCTTTTGAATATGCGAAGTGATGGTTTCATCCTTCAAATAGGATTACGAGTTGTTAGTTTTTGTCCCTAATATTCGCTTCGAAGCAAACGAGATGCTTTTTAAATTAAATGATCCAACAAATATGAGTGGCAGATTATTCGTTAGATTATTTTGTTTTTCTATTTTTAATAAGAGTAAATTGTCATGGAAATTATTTCTAACCTTTTTGACATGGCACCATTTGTTGCTCTCTTTATAACGCTCTCTCTCGGTTATATGGTAGGTAAAATTACCATTGGTCGATTTGTTCTTGGCGGTGTTGCCGGAACATTATTAATGGGTGTAATTATTGGGCAATTTGGTGTTCATATTGATCCCGGCGTAAAAAGCATTTTCTTTGCGCTCTTTATTTACGCAGTAGGGTATCAGGGTGGTGCGCAGTTCTTCAAAGCATTGAACTTTAGAACTATCAACATTCTACTTTCTGCTGTTGTGATGACGGTTTCTGGCCTGCTTTGTGTATTAGCAGCAGCTTGGATGTTCGACCTAGATAGAGGCACGGCAGCAGGCCTAGCAGCGGGTGGTTTGACTCAATCGGCAATCATAGGTACCGCGGGTGATGCGATCGCACGTCTTGGCGGTGTGACAGAAGAAGCGAAGCACCTAATGCAAACCAATGTTGCAGTGGGCTACGCAGTCACATATATCTTTGGTTCGCTTGGTCCAATTCTTATGGTGACGTGGGTGTTCCCAACATTGATGAAGTGGGATATCCGAGCAGAGGCGATTGCTCTAGAGGAGAAAAACTCGAATGGCAAGCACGAGCTAGCACCGGGTGAATTCAATGCAGTAACGGCATTGGTTACACGAGCATTTAAGGTGAGCAAAGATGGCGGGCTAGCAGGTAAAACCTTAGCTCAGCTAAACCAACAATCGTTGGCTGCTTGTATTGAGTTAATTCAACGCGATGGCAAAGTGCTAGAGGCGGATAAATACACCGCACTGAAAGAAGGCGATGTCATTGTTGTCACTGGCCGTCGCCATGCGGTACATCAACTGCAAGCTGGTTTGGCAGACAACGAGGTTGTACTACCAGAAGGCTATGAAATTATTGAAGAAAACCGCCAGCTGATTGCTGACAACCGCAAACTGATTGGTAAGTCACTGCAAGAGATCAAAGAAGCATCCAATCAAGGTTCCATGCGTGGTATCTATGTGACGGATTACATTCGTGAAGGCCGTTCAATCGAAATGACACCGGACCTTGTGGTGAAGAAAAACGACGTCATTCAGCTTACGGGTACTGCAAAAGATATCAATCGCGTTGAGAAAAACATCGGTCAACGCATGGGCTCTTCAACCATGACGGACTTCGTTGTCCTTGGTATGGGTATGGTGCTTGGTCTGCTTATTGGTCTTATCAGCTTTAAGATTGCCGGTATCCCCGTCACGATTGGTTCTGGTGCAGGTTGCTTGATCTCTGGATTGATTGTTGGTTGGTTACGCAGCCGTAATCCACACGTTGCTCAGTTCCCTGTGGGCGCCGCGAACTTTATTCGAGATTTCGGTTTGGCGGCATTTGTGGGCATTGTAGGCCTTGAGGCTGGCCCTCAAGCGGTCGATACCATTAAAGAACACGGTATGTCCCTGTTGTTCCTTGGCATGGCCGTGACGATTATCCCTCAGATTATTTCGTTCTTCTTCTCATATTTTGTATTGAAGATTAAGAACCCAGTTGAAGCGCTTGGCTGCGTTACAGGTGGACGAAGTGCGAACCCAGCATTTGCTGCTTTGATGGAAAAAACAGGCAACGCAACACCAGTATTCTCATTCACCGTGACTTATGCAGTCGCCAATGTACTACTCACCCTGTGGGGACCAATTATTGTCGGCATTATTACTTTAAATGCAGGCATGTAATTTAAATAAATTAGAAAATCTTATCGCCTAATTAACTAGGCGATAAGGGAAACATTATCAAAATTAAGTAAATAATAGACTAAGGTAAATATTATGACCACGCAAAATACAACGATTGATTTTTCAAAGTTTGCAGATTTAAGCCCATTTGAATTAAAAGACAAACTCATTGAAGTGGCAAAAACGGTTCCTGACCGTATTTTATTAGATGCAGGTCGTGGTAACCCAAATTTTTTAGCGACACTGCCACGTAAGGCATTCATTCGTTTAGGTGAATTTGCGGTGATGGAAGCAGAGCGTACCTATTCATACCTTGATGGTGGTTTTGGTGGTATTCCAGATGGAATGGGTATCGTTGAACGTTTTGATACATTTGCGAGCAATAACAAACAAGATCAAGGTGTGCAGTTTATCGAAAAGTCGTTGAGCTACGCAAAAGATCGTCTAGGTCTACAGAAACAAGCGTTTTTGAATGAGTTGGTTAACGCATACCTAGCGTGTAACTACCCAGTGCCACCTCGAATGCTGACAAACATTGAAACTGTCGTGAAGCAGTACATCGCGGAAGAAATGTATGGCCCTATGCCAATCACAACAGATTTCGATCTGTTTGCAACGGAAGGTGGCACCGCATCAATGACTTACACGTTCCAAACGATGTTTAACAACGGGCTACTCCAAAAAGGCGATAAGGTTGCGTTGATCACGCCAATCTTTACTCCTTATTTAGAGATCCCGGAGCTTTCTGAATATGAGTTGGAGATTGTTGAGTTACGCCTTGATGAGACCACATGGCAACTACCAATGTCTGAAATCGAGAAACTGGCGGATACAGACATCAAACTGCTTTGTGTCGTTAACCCAGCGAACCCTGCATCAGTCAAATTTTCGGATGAGACGCTAGATAACTTAACGAACTTCGTCAATGAGCAACGCAGTGATTTATTCATCATTACTGATGACGTATACGGCACATTTGCAGACGATTTTATATCGCTGTTTGCGAAACTGCCATACAACACGCTGTGTGTTTACTCGTTCTCTAAATACTTCGGTGCAACAGGTTGGCGCTTGGGCTCGATTGCGATTCAGCACAACAACGTGTTTGACGACGCAATGCGCAGCCTTCCCGAAGCGCGTCAACTTGAGTTGGACGATCGTTACAAAACGCTAACTCCGGAACCACGTGAAATCAAGTTTATTGACCGTATCGTAGCAGATAGCCGCAGTGTTGCACTTAATCACACAGCAGGTTTGTCGCTTCCTCAACAAGTTCAAATGGCACTGTTCGCTCTGAATTGCTTAATGGACTCAGAGCAAAACTACAAAGCAGCGTGCAAACGCATCATCCGTGAGCGTTACAAAACCCTGTACAAAAACATGGGTGTAGACATTGAAGAAAACAAAGATCGTGTGGACTACTACACACTGCTTGAGCTCGACACTTTGGGTGGAAAATTGTACGGGCCAGCCTTCGTTGATTGGTTCAAAGCGAGTGAAAAGGGCAAAGATTTCCTTTTCCGCCTTGCACATGAAACCGGCGTTATCTTACTTCCGGGCAAGGGTTTCGATGTGGTACACGCTTCTGTTCGAGTATCCCTGGCTAACCTTACTCACCACGAATACGAGCTCATTGGTCGTGCAACGCGCAAAGTGTTGGATGAGTACTTTGCCGAGTTCCAAGGCTAATTAATCTAGCTCAATAAGAATAAGCCTCGGCATTGTCGAGGCTATTCCGACCAAATAAGCACAGTGCGCGGCATTGTGTTTATTTAGTCGCCAAGCTAACTAACTTCCCAACTAAGAGTGACTTATGAAAAGTATTATTTCTATTCAATCTCATGTGGTCTATGGCCACGCTGGTAATAGCTCCGCTGTCTTCCCAATGCAAAGAATGGGGCTTGAGGTATGGCCAATTCATACGGTTCAGTTCTCTAATCACACACAATATCAACAAGGTTGGACGGGGCAAAAATTTGGTTCTGACGATATTCGTTCATTAATGCGTGGTTTAGACAACATCGAAAAGCTCAGTGAATGTGGTGCGATATTGTCCGGTTATCAAGGCAGTGCCGACCAATGCCGCGCTGTCGCCGAAGCGGTAAGTTTGGTAAAGGACCGTAACCACAGCGCACTCTATGTGTGCGATCCTGTTATGGGGGACCCAGATAAAGGCTGTATTGTAGAAGATGGTGTCAAAGAAGCTATCAGACAACACTTGTTGCCCATCGCCGATGTAATAATTCCAAACCAGTTTGAATTGAGTGAGTTGACTGGCGTCAAAATAGACTCAATTTATGATGCGGTCACCGCTTGTAAAAAAGCTTTGGATCTGGGACCGAAAATGGTGCTGGTGAAACACCTTCATGCATTAAAGGATGATGCTTTCAGTATGATTCTAGCGATGCCGAAAGCATGTTATTTGGCCCAGCGTCCAAGCATTGACTTTGATTTACAACCAGTTGGAGTCGGGGATTTGATTTCCGCCATTTTTACTGCTTGTTTGGTGAAAAATATGTCTCCAGTTGCGTCATTTCGTCACGCTCACAATGCAGTTTATGGTGTATTAGAAGCCACTAAAGAATATAACGCATGGGAACTGCAGACGATCAACGCTCAATATGAATTTGTCGAGCCGACTCATGAGTTCAATATCGTGAAAATTGCTTAGCGCAACAGCTTAGGAGTTTAGTTAAACGCTATAGAAACTATCCATCATTGCATTGATGGATAGCATCCTACATCCGCGATTACGGTTATTCAATGCGCTTGGCTATAGTACCCTCATACAACGAAACGGACTTCATTTTGACCCCATTAATTTCCAACTGAGTCTCTGGTCATGCACCAGAGACATTAAATGAGAATAATTATGAATCGTTTAATTTCCTCTGGTGTGACTGTTGCGCTCTCGCTATTGGTAGCGGCGTGCAGTTCACCCCATACGCTGGATGTGCGCGTTTCTCAGACTAACTATAAAGATGTTGAAATCGAAAATTCAACACCGAAAGAACCACTTCGAATGTGGGCCAATGAGGCGCCCGATTTTCTCTATTCGACGCATAACAAAACCACACCGATCAAAGTGACGGGTGACCAACTCAATATTTTGGCGTTGTCAGGTGGCGGCGTAAATGGTGCATACGGTGCAGGTGTTTTGATGGGCTTACAAGAGAAAGGTGAACTGAAAGATTACGCCATCATCACGGGGATCAGTGCGGGAGCCTTGATTGCTCCATTTGTTTTCACTGGTGGCGAAGCGATGCCAAAGATGAAAGAGGTGATGCTTAACATCAACGATAAAAACGTTCTGGGTAAAAAAAACTTCTTAAACACGCTGTTTAAGGACGCCTTTACAGATGGTAAAACCCTTTATGATTTCATTGCAGACGCGTATCCAGAGCCATTCATTGAAGCGATGGCACAGCAACATCGTAATGGAAAGCGTCTTTTTATCGGCAGTACCCATTTTGATTCCGGCGAACTGGTGATTTGGAACATTGGCGCTATTGCAAACAGTGACTTGGCGAACAAATCTGAATTGATATACAAAGTGCTTGCAGCGAGTGCATCCATTCCTGGAGTCTTCCCACCGCAATTTATCGAGGTTGAGCATGAAGGAGAAACATTAGAAGAGTTACATGTAGATGGTGGTCTCGCGGCTCAAGTGTTCTTTAATCCGTCTAACTTTAACTACCACCAAATATCGGATGCATTGGGGTTAGAAAAAGCGCCGCAGTTAGATGTGATTCGTAATGGTGTACTGAAGGCTCCTTATCGACCACTAAAAGACAAAGGTTTTGACCTTGTATCGAAAAGCGTCGAAAGCCTTACGTTAGCTCAAACTCGGGGTGATCTGTATCGCATGAAATACATTAGTGAAAACAATGATATTGAGATGCAGTTTACCTATATCGACCAAGATTTCGGATACGCAAAAATGACGAAAGATATGTTCGACCCCCACTACTTGCTGACGATCTACGAATATGGATTCAAAAAAGCCACTCAGGGACACCTTTGGGTGACTGAACTCCCTTAACACAGGAAAACAATAAAATGAAAAAAGCCGTTATAACACTAATGATGCTTACTGCTTCCGCTACTGCATTTGCACAAGGTGGCGTACATGTTGATCAGCAAAAAGTGGATAGTGACATGCAGCAACTTTCTGCAATCAAAGAAGAAGGAGCTGCCTTTATCATGATTGATGAGGATTCGAGTTACGTTGCGATCGAGTACGTCGGCAAATGGGAAGAGATCAACAATTATGTGTCATATAAAGAAGCCAAGCAACGCAAACTGGAAAAAGTGAATAAGCGGTTTGTGTATTCGCAAACGGGTGAATCGCTGGCGTCACTAGAACAGAAGATCGTTGACCATATTCAAGCAGATCAACCTAAATATTTCAGTGTGGATGTCTACCGAGATTACCATGGCGCCTCTGGTGAGTTTAACTATTTGGCTCGTGTTGTTGAGTACAACTAAAATGGAGAAAACCTACTAACTTTAGTAGGTTTTTTATGTCGATGAGAAGGAACTCAAACGCAGTTTGTTACCGTTACCAACTAGCAATGCTATCATGATCTAATTAAATAACTCTAAAATGTAAGCACAACCTATGAACTTTAGTTTTGAACAACTTCTCGCGTTCGTGACCGTTTATGAACAACTCTCGTTTAGTAAAGCAGCGATCAAACTCAATAAGCACCGAACTACGATAGGGCAGGTGATTACCAACCTTGAAGACCAACTGGCGGTCAACTTGTTTGAACGAGTGGGGCGTTCGGTAGAGCCAACAGAAGATGGTCACCTTCTTTATCACTATGCTAAATTAACCATCGAGCAAGCGCGTACTTTCGATAAATTGGCGCTAAGCCTCTCTTATGGTGGATTAGAAAGCGTCAACATCGCCTATTCTAGTGTGATTCCTCATCGCGCTTTGGTTGAAATCCGCCAGCAATTACTTCGCGATTTTCCGTTAATGCGCGTGAACTTTCTTGTTAGGAATAAACAGGACATCAAAAGAGGCATAGATAGTGGCGAATTCCATTTTGGTATCGTCAATGTGCATGACCGTCAGGCGATGTATAGCTTTGATGCTACCTTCCTTGGGCATTTCGAATTTTACCCGTTTGTTCAAAAAGGTGGAGAGCTATCTAGGTTGGAGAAAAGTGCAGTCCTGGTGGCTCTGAAAAACAGCAAGCAATTTGTATTGCGATCTTTTATTGAAGAAGGCATGGCAGAGAAAATCATTTACAGCTCAGACAACGAAGCCGTCGATCAACTTGCTCTAGTGATAAAGATGGTAGAAGCTGGTCTAGGTTGGGCACTACTTCCTAAAACATTAGCACACACTGAGTTTGCCAATCACGCCATTGAGCCAGTTGAAGCCGATGAGATGCTAGAGGGCTTCAAGTTTGGCTTCGCGCTTTGGTGTCCACATTCCAAACAAATTGTTGATATTAAAAAGTCGTTAATCACCGTGATAAACAATTATCGCGAGCGATTTGAAGATGTTTTCCGTCGTTAACTCACAGACCCATCCAATTTCTAACAAGGCTCAATTAGAGCCTTGTTTTCGTTTCAGTTAACTTTAAGTTCGAGTTTTGATGGATTACACCCTCTATACAGGAGTGTAGGTTATCTCTTTTGGGGCTTAATCTAGTTTCGCTCTATGGGGAAGCCAAGAGCAAAAAAAGAGTTTTTATCATGTAACCGCTGCACGGAAGCAGATTTTTCAGCTGGGTTCAGTTCCCCGGCTTTTTTATCTGAGGGTCAACTTTATGAATCGCCGATACCGCGGGGCGCTTATTTCTCTTTCTGCATTGCTATCATGCTCGTCACTTGCCTCTTTCTACGATCCAGTTGATGGACAGTTCGATATGGGGCATCACATTGCAGAGAATGCTCATGGTTTTTTACCAATACCTATCCTAATTACTGAGCCTGCTATTGGGTATGGAGGCGGTGTCGCTGGTTTGTTTTTGCATGAAACGCAAGAAGAGAAACACAAAAGAAAACAAGCGGCGTTATCAGCGATAGATGGCGGAGCACAGCTCGTACCGAGTGCAATGACTGTCGCAGGCGCATTAGGTACTGAAAATGGTACTTGGTTTGCGTTTGGTGGACACCGACGCTCTTGGCTGAATGACTCCGTTCGCTATGTAGGCGGTGGTGGTGTCGGGGTGGCTAACTTGGATTTGTATAAACACATCTCCTTTGGGCCGATTGATAAGGAAATCAAATTTGGAACCAAAACAACGGTCGCAGTGCTGGCTCAAAAAGTGCAATTTCGCCTTGCCGATACACCATTGATGCTTGGTGTAAAACAAATGTTGGCGAAGTCTAAAGTGGAATCGGATAGCAAGCTGATAGATAAGGTCATGCAACTTACCCTTGGAAGTGAAGCTGTAACGTCTGGGTTAGGTGTGCTCGCTGAATACGATACTCGCGATAATCTCTTTTACCCTAGCAAAGGGTATAAAGTGACTGCTGACTATATGATTTATGATGATGCTTTAGGCAGTGATTATAATTATCGTACTTTTAACCTTGATGCAGAAGCCTACATCCCGATTGCGGAAAAATGGACGTTAGGTTTGGCTGGCAACTACCAAAATTTTGAGCAGAAAGATTCTATGGTGTCACCGACTGCAAAGCCGTATGTCGCACTGCGGGGTGTTTCTTCATACCGTTACCAAGGTGATGAAATCGAAACCTTGCAAGCTCAACTAACTTACAGCATTAACCATCGTTGGAAAGTGAGTGGTTTTTATGGTGCGGGTCAAGCGACCCAACGCAGTGGCGATCAACAAGACAGCCGAGTTAATGCTGGTGGCGTAGGTTTTCGTTATCAAATTGCTCGTCGATATGGCCTACACATAGGTATGGACTATGCGATGAGTGATGAAGAAAATGCTATTTATTTCAATGTAGGTAGCGGCTTTTGAATAGCCATCAAGTCGGTGTGCGTAACTAAAGAGTATTGAATGGCAGCCCATCAGGGCTGCCATTTATATTTTCTCAAGCTCAACTTTCCCTCTTCACTGACTTCAACACCTTCTGCAATAAGCTTGGCTCTTTGTCTCAGTAGATCCTGTCCTTTTAAAGAAATCTTGCCCTGACTGTTAATCACTCGGTGCCAAGGCAACTTGGTCTCTTGTGGAAGATTGCCAAGGGCTTTACCAACGTGACGGGCATAGCCAGGATAACCTGCGCGTTTTGCGATCTCACCATAGGTCGTGACTTTTCCACTAGGAATTTGGTGAATTACAGCAAAGATTTGCATTAAAAACTGGTCCATAATCAGAGTGTCCTAGTACAGAGTTCCAAGGAATGGATAAGGAGAGGGCATGGTATTTTCTACATTTCAGTTCTTAGTGACAACGTTATTGGCTGTGGTTTGTGCTCGGAGTATCAGTCTAAGCGAAGGCGATATCCCCGTTTTAGCCTTAATCATCCCCGCATTGTGGATTTTTCCCCAGGGCGGTGTGGTCGGTCTTGTATTGATGGCCGCGATGACCACTTATGGTCTTACACTACCTCATCAACCGTTTACGTTATCCGTGAGTCTATGGGTACTGTTCCCGTTATTAATGGTCGCATTTTCTAAACGAAGCAGCTTGGGGGTCGTGCTGACAAGTGCTTTGATCGTGACGACCTTAATGGTGGGGATTATGGTGACACAAGCGGGAGGGAAACTCGCTGGTGAACCCGTTGTCACTTTTGTCCAAACTATTGCCGTGATTGCTATTTGGTGGTCAGTCTCTCACTGGAAGCCATCCAACAAACATAGCTGGTGGGCTCTGGGTTTAATTCTGCCGTTATGGATAGCTGATTTGTCTTACGCCGCGCTGTTGGCTCTATGTATTACAGGCATTATGGCCTCGATGGAAAGTTTGTCGAAGTTGACCTCATTCCGTTGGAGTAAATTGTTATGTTGGACATTACCAACGGTTGGCTTCGCTGCCTTAGTCGTTACCCCTACCATCGAAGTGCCCAATCCCGTGTTTGTCGTGTGGATCTGTTTGCTCGGTACAGCTTGGATGACAGACTACATTTTGCGAAGTGTTGAACAAGAGCAAGATATATAAATAGTCAATCAGAGTTCGATGTATATGCGGTTGGCATATTCAACTATGTGTGTCAAAATTGCGCATGTTTTGAACGGTGAGTGGGTTGATAAGGACAATACTTTTAAACAAGTGCTTGTTTGTCCGACACTTTAGTTCGGCATCCGACTCGATGATATCCCCAGGGCATCTTTGTTCCTTGGTCATCTTTGAGATAAGAGAATTCATAACTATTCAAATAGGAACAAGCAAGGATGACCTACCTCTGGCGCATGTGGTGCACTGTGTTTTGCATGCTATTGATACCCACAACGTACGCAAACACCAAATATAAGGTCGCGATGGAGGCGGATGATGTCGTCTCACGGATACTTTTTGATGCTGTTTCTGAGCAATTTGGGTTGCAGGTGGAGTATGTCTATTATCCAAGCTTTAATAGCATCCTAAATGCCGTAAAAACTTCGCAAGCCGATTTTGCCGCCAACGTTACTTATACTACTGAGCGCGCTGAGTTTTTTGAGTTCTCAAGCCCAACCAATATTGAATACACCTATCTTTTTAGTTTGATTAATGCCGACTTGGATGAAGTCTCAACCGTCGGAGTACCCGCCGGAACCATTTATGGCGAGTTGATTCACGCTAACTATCCAGAAATGAGCTTGGTAGAATATCGTGGACATGACCAAGCTAAATCCTTGATTGAGTCAGGGCAAGTTGATGGTGTTGTTGACGCGATCAATCAGTTAAAACCCATGCTTCTCGCGGGTTACGATGCACAATTGCTTAACCATCAACTGATGATTAAGCCCGTTTCAATTATTGTGCCAAAAGGCAAACATCAAAACTTACTCAAAACGATTGAACATTATGTGCACGGCGCAGAGGTACAAAAACTTCTGCGCGAGTCGGTGAAGCAGTATCAATTTGATTTGAGAAAACAGGCGTTACGTCAGGATGTTATTGATAGCCTGATCAACTATCAAAAGCCCTTGAGAGTTAAGATTGAAAATATAGGTCAGTACGCCAAATACCAACCAGACGGCAGTATCAGTGGCATTACTGCCGATGTGGTTTTACAGGCATGTGAGATCCTGATGCTCAAATGTAACCTCGTAAGTACCTACGATGAATCTTGGGAGAGCATGTACCGTGATTTGATCGAGCAAGAGATTGATGTTCTATCACCTATTGTGGCTTCTGAATCACGCAAGAACATCGCGTATTTTAGTGTGCCTTACTATTTCCCAGAAGCCATTCTGGTCAAAAGGGAAGGGTACAAAGAGAATGTTTACAGCAACGTCTCAGAGTTAATCGCCGAGAGAATTGGCGTGATCCGAGACGACTTCTATCAAGAGTTACTTTCGCAGCGTCTACCTAATAAAGTCCTCCATGCTTATCCAAGTGGTGATGCAATCTATGAAGCGCTATTAGACGGAAAAATTGATTACTTGGCGGTCAGCCGAGCTAACTTCAATAAACGACTACGCGAATCCAATGATCTCCTTCCACTCGCAGAGGAAACATTGATTGGCAGCTACTACAAATCACCGATTGCGATAGGTTTTGCCAAGAACGATCTAGGAGAAACGCTAGCGCCACTCTTTACTCGAGCAATCAAAATGATCGATGTTGAGCGCATTATCAGCAAATACGATTATCAACCGGACTGGAAAGCCACCTTACATGCAGAACAGGCGTTCTCACGAAATAGCCAGTTTCTCTTCTTATTGGTGCTAGGATTTTTAGTGGTCGTGGCGATGTATCTGCATAGCCAATCAAATACCGATAATCTAACCAGGTTACGTAATCGTCGAGCGCTAAAGCAGAAATATAGAAGCGGCATCAATGGGGATGAGACCTTAATCTATTTAGATGTAAATCGATTCAAACAGATCAATGACAGCTATGGTCATGAAGTCGGTGACCAAGTGTTAAAAGCGGTGGCGAGCTACATTAGTCGTTATTGGCGTGGATCGAGCTATCGAATTGGTGGCGATGAGTTTGTGCTGGTCGGTAAGGTTACGCCAGAAGAGGTCAGCAAGTTAAAAAGCCAGTTTGAGTTGTTTCCGTTCGCTTCTGATGACAAAAGCATTGCGTTCAATGTCTCGCTAGCTTTCGGGGCTTCACCTTCAGGAAGACACTTTATGAGCATTGAAGAAGTGATACATGAAGCCGATGTAGAAATGTATCAGCACAAGCAAGCGCAAGCAGACGGAAAAAATGGGGCGAGACAAGCTGCGAAAGTGGTTTCTCTCAATTCATAGTGGTTACTCACTAAGCAGTTGAATCGAAAAGATGACTTTTCTGCCTTGTTTGACTTGAAATAGCCCTGAGGATGACTGATAATCCCCTCACTCCTTAGCTCTGCTAAGGAAAACGAATCTATGGAGGCCCTGGTCCTCCCGCAACAATAGCTCGTGAACTCGGTCAGGTCCGGAAGGAAGCAGCCGCAGCGAGTGACTTGTGTGCCGGGATGTGGCTGGGGCTTCCACCCATTTGAAGCCTGCAATATATGTTCGCATAAATTGCAGGCTTTCTTCATATTTGCACCATAAGTCTTCATAGTCCATTTTTTGTTGTAGGTTTACAGCAAAAGTGATTTTGCTATGTTCGACCAAACCAAAAAATCATCTTACGTACATAACATCTGTAAGTTCATGAGCTTGAAGAACGATGCTGTTGTTCGCACTCTCTCCATTCTGGAGTTCGATTTCTGTTTTCACCTCGAATACAACCCAAACATTAAGAGTTTTACCTCTCAACCTTTTGGCTTCAACTATCAATTCAATAACCGCAAGTGCCGATATACTCCTGATTTTTTGGCGACAGATCACGTTGGCCAGATGTTGTATCACGCCTCTGGTTTTGGTTTTAAATGAAACCTCAATTTCCTTAGCTCGACGACTTATACCGGTGTAATGCGGACAAACAAGAAGTAATGTTAGCCAGCTTAAATACGGAGTCTAGGCATTTTTGCTCAACGAATTTTTATTTATGCTAATTTTATTTTTAGCTTAGGTACTAATATTTTCGATATTGTTCTCCAACTTGCTAAATACCTCGATGAATAAACAATCACATTCACTGTTACTTATTTCGGCTGTATTGAATGGATGTGGTGGGGAAAGTAGCAGTGATACCAATGACCGAGAAACTTCCAATACAAATACCAATACTCAAACGGTGTATCTAGCGAGCGATGCTTTTCGAACAGGAGAATTGTCGCAAGAACTGTACCTAGATCTTTCAAATAACATTGGCTCGAACGATGGCAGCGATGTTGCTATCGTCAATGTGACGTCAATGAGCGCCGATAGCTCTTGTGAACCCCTGTATATTAATGATGTTGGATTTGCTATCGACGCAACATCGGCAAATGTCTGTGAATATCAATATACCGTGGGGGCAAAGAGTAGTAGAAGCATTACGCCAACGGCTATGGTCGAGTCTGAAGAGAGTGTTTCAACGTCAACGTCAACGGCTACGGCTAGAGCTGCTGTCGGTGAAACTGTCACAATGTTAGCACCGCTGTCTTCCGTAACTTCAGAAGGTATCGCAATTCCCATTGATGTTTCAAATGGTGGTGCAATCGACACAGGCGTTTATACCTTATCCAGTGAAGTTGGTTTACCTTACAGTGCTCAATCAGGTTCAAGCGCGATTGCTTCCCCGTCGACCAATGAAATCACCTATACACCCGGCCCTGGCTTTGTCGGTGTAGAGCGTATTTCTTACAACTACAGCGATGGCACCAATATTCTAACAGGTGATATCGATGTCTCTGTTTCAACCAGCAGTAACAATGCGCCAATTAGCGACAATTTCCAATATCAAGACTCAGTGACGGGTTCAACTATCGTAGGCAACGGTACCTTGATCGCTATTGATGTATCAAGTTTTGTCTCGGACGCCGATGGTGATGTTGTAACTGTGAAAGAGGTAAGCAGTTATGACTCTACTGTCTCAGTCACAAGCGACTCGACATTTGAGTTCAGCTCGACCGTTTCAGGCTTGCATTATGTTACCTATGTTGTTTCAGACGGCAAAGGTGGTTATAGCTCCGCAGTCGTCAGTGTCACAGTTGAACCTCAGCCTTCGTTGGTAAGAGATTGGCAAGATATAACGTACAACGATACCGCTAATGCGACTAACGTAACGATTACTGCGCCTATGTCTAAGGCGGAAGCAGACTATGTCAATCTGCCATACTCAGACACGCTTATTGGCGACGGAGTAAACAGCCCTGCGTTTAGTGAAATTACTCTTCATTCGTTTGATGAGGCAATGGATGTCTGTAAAGCAATGGGGGGGCGCCTTCCGACTCAAGGAGAACTTGAGCAGTCAATTCAGCTGTTTCGATCCAATAATTGGCCTACAGACGATAGTTACTGGGTTGGCTCAAGAACAGATCAAGCGATAAACCTGACAGGGGCTGACCAAGGCTGGTCTATTGATATTTCACCCGAAAGTGTAGTGACTGTGTCTCAAGAATTGAGAGCAAACCCTAATTTAGTTACGTGCATGCTTTACGACTCTCCAGATGTGCGCCGATATTCCATCGAACAAGGCAGCTCTATAGTGAAAGGTGACCATACTCGATACCGATTCCGCGTACTGACACCTGATCTGCAACCCGCCCACTACGGCAAAAATATTTTTGTGACAGCGGGTATCGAGAAGAACGGATACTTCAAGCAAGAGTACTACGATACTGATGAGTTTGGCTGGGTTGATGCTGACTACACGGATCTCTCTTTTGAAGACAACGTTGGTGTTGTGTCTGTCTACGATGTTGTCAAAGAGCAGCTTATTAGTATTGATAGTGAAGCTTATGTATTGAATGTAAAAGATGCGGGTTCATGGAACAGGACGATTACAGAAGGAAGCGGCTTACCTGCTGTAGATGCCAATTTCGGTTTACCTGTCACGTTTCAGGGTAAAAAACTCACGTCAGTTTACAACGTTCAGTCTTACACAGGATCGACATTAATCGGTCGTTATTATAGCTACCAAAATGTTGGTCTCGGAAACGGAAAATACTCATTCTATCTTCAACAAGTGGGCGATACGCCGACTAGCACTTGGGGAGAGAAGCTTTGGAGACCGGGTGGCCCAACCAGCAAAAACTTTGAAGTTGTTGTCGATATATTTGAGAATGAAGTGAATATATTTATTGATAGTAATACGCCTAAATATACGGTAACCAATATTGATCTAAAGGGAGATCGTTATGTTTGGTTCGAAGTGAAAAACAATCGATTCAAGCTTTATACCTCATTATTATCAGAAAAACCTGAAACACCACTATTTGATTTTGAAATGGATTGGGGATTGATCGACCCAAATTCTGAATATTGGATAGGTTTTGGTGGTCGCGTATATTATGAGTCTGAAACTTATATTAATGAAGCGAGTTTCAATGCGATCCAATAACGCTGGAATCCCAATTAAATAACCTAATTGCTTGTCATATAAATACTTAATTATTAGCCCTTTCATGATAAAGGGCTAATAGCAATTTAGAGCGTCATTATGCAGAATAGAATTTTATTATCAATTATATTATCAACGACACTATCTGCATGTAATGGTGGTGAGTCCAATACGGGTGAATCTGGAGTGGCGTCAGGGGCTAATAACGGGAGTGTTATCTACTACGTGCGAGATAAAATGGTGGAATCAGGAATCAACCAGAAACCATTGTATATCGACCTCTCCGACAATATGGAGGCTGCTGATGGTAGCGCTACTTCATTAATGGGCGTGACGCCGTTATCGCAAAATCCTGAGTGTGCCGTTGTATCACAGGACAGTGATGGATTTAGTATAACTGCAGATAGTGCCAAAGCGTGTGATTACCGTTTTTCAGTCGGTGGCGAAGAGGGAGTACAGCAATCGAGTTTGACGAATGCGACACGTTATTCATCAACCAATGACGGGTTTTCTTCGGCCACGACTCGTGTCTTGGTGGGCAACACAACTGAACAATTGATTCCAATTCACAGTCAAACCCAAGTGAATACGAGTAAACCTATCGATGTTGCGTATGAACTCGCCAAGGTTGGGGGAGAGCTCGATACAGCCAATTTCACATTGAACTCATTGACGTTACCCGACCAAGGGACTACAGGCTCAAGCGCAACATTTGATAGTTTTAGCAATACAATTAATTACACACCCGGCAATAGTTTTGTCGGAGTCGAGCGTATCAACTATAGCTATTTGAGCAATGATTCAAGCAGCGTAGCAGGTGGAATTATAGACATCGGCGTGTCGAGGGATCTGAATAGTGATCCCGTGGCGAACAAATACGAGCATCCGAGCTTAGTGAGAGTAAATACGCCGACACTCATCGACTTATCGAGTGTGATAAGCGACCCAGACGGCGACGTTTTGCAGCTAATCGATGTGTTTGGTTACAACTCGACTAATATCATACAGTCTGGACCTACATCTAACTTTGACTCCAATTCGTTTACGTTCGAAACAAGCCAGTTCGGAGACCACTATTTAAGCTATGTCGTGACAGACAAAAATGGTGGCTATGCTTCATCAACGATCAAAGTTAACGTCGAAGCTGATATTAGTCTGCTTCAAAGCTGGGACGATATAACTATTACCGACCCGTACATCAGTGCTCCAATAACCTTCACGGCTCCGGCGTCGTTGGCCTATGCAGAATTATTTAGGGTTCCTTATCACGAAGTCTTGACAGGGGAGGGCATTAGCGCGCCTCTAGGTGAGCGGTTCATCACCATGACTTACAACGATGCTTACCAGCACTGCATCGATATAGGTGGAAGGTTACCGATCCAGCGTGAAATGCAAACGCTGTTTAGCGCACTTGGGAATGTTTATTCATCTCGCAACTGGCCTGCTTCTGAGTTTTTCTGGTTAGCAGACAAAGCGGCGGGTAATCAGGCCAAGACTTACAGTTTAGTAAGTGATTCCGATAACGTAGCGCAAACAGATGAACCGTTTGAAGGGCGATTAGTAACGTGTGTATTACTTGACTCTGAAGCAGTAAAAAACTTCGAAGTTAAGGACCTTGTTACTTCAGATCGCCAAGTAGACGGGAGCTACAGATTGAGTGCCAACACTTATGACCCTGACGGCAACCTAGCACCGTTCCAAAAGGTAGATCTAAAAGTAGACAGCGAAACGAAGGGAGATGTATCAGAAGATGTGGTTACGTCTAATGCATCCGGTGCTTTTGGGGTGCTTTATTTTGATTACTCTATGGAAGATAGCTTTGTTCGTAGCAAGATTCACAACGACATTGCTTATGTCCTTGTAGAGCCAGAAAGCGGTGACCTTGATGTCGCGACGCCTTCAAATTGGTCTCGATTGGCTCTAAAACACTACAATAATGCTCAAGGTGAATTACGCCCACATACAGCAGAGGGGCTTCCGATTTTGTTTAACCAAAGCCAAAGCACCAACCTTTATTCTGCTAAGGCATATCAAGGTTCTGAGTTTATAGGTGAGTTTATCGTTGAGTCACCAACCAATAAAATCTTTACAGGGAAATACTCATTTTATGTTCAACAGGTGAGAGGAGATGCTCCTCAATCTACGTGGGGTCCACAAAATGTTCAGCCGGGAGCACCGAACTCGGCAAAAGTGTTTTCAATTGTAATTAACGTATTTGATTCAAGAGTATTAATATTTGATGGCTATGGTAACCGTGTTGCCTTCTATGACGCTGATTTAAAAGGTGAGCGTAAGTTATGGTTTGAAAGTCGAGACGGTAATTTCGCAATATACTCTCTCGACGGGTTGGTTGGGGATAAACCTTCTAAACCTTTGATTACTTTACCAATGCCATGGGGGAATATTAATCAAAATTCTCCATATTGGATTGGATTTGGTGGTTATAATGGTGATATTGACGATGGTACGAATGCTGTTGTAAGTTCAGCAAAGTTTTCATCCTTTATCAGAAACTAGAATTAATAAAATTTAATTTTTGAAAGATACCTATTTTGATAGGTGGCTTCTCCATGCATCTTAAAATAAGAAAGCAAGTCATTATAAGTGGAATGATAAACCTCATTATGTCTGCAAATAATGCAAATTATTTGCAGAGTAATTAGGCTTTGTTCAATGCTTTGATCATCACATAGGTTTCGCCAACTTTTGCGTTGTAATTTCTTAGACTTAACTGACTGCCACTAGGCACTATTGCACCTTGTAATTTGGTCAATGCCCATTCTCATTTGAATTTAATTTATATATTTAATCGATTGCCGCAAATACAGAAACTTATTATGAATAGTTATACCACTATAATTTCATCATTATTCATCACTGCAATGTTAAATGGATGTGGTATTGAAAAAATGACAGAGAAGAATGGAGAAAATACTGGCTGGGAGGGTGATGGCAGCAGTTCGATACCAGAGCCAACTTACTACGCTCAGGACACTGTACGTCACTCTAACGTAAGCGCAAACACTTATATTGATTTGGAAAAAAACATTGACAGCTCTGATGGTTCACAAGTCTACATAACGAATGTTGAAAGCCTCGATGGGCAAGCCGGTTGCGATATTATCAGTATAGAAAAAACGGGTTTTTCGGTAAAAACCGAAGCTGTACAGAGTTGCTATTATAAATATAGCGTGGGTGGGGCTACTTCCCATCGACAAACATCGAAAACAATGGAAGCAAGCGCCAGTGTCTCCGTATTGATTGGTAGCGATGTAGATACCTTTACACCCATAGGGGCTGTAACATCGATAAATACAAATGTGGTGGTCGATATCGCTAAAGAGCTAAGCCTATACGGAGAAACGATACCAGAAGGATACTCACTAGACAGTCATGTATTGATACCCAACGACAGTAGCAGCGGCTCTGTTGCACTTGCATCTGGTAATAATATCGAATATCAACCCGGATTTGATTTTATTGGTGTTGAACGTGTTCTGTATTCGTTCAGCAATGGGGATTCTGTTATTCATGGCGATTTAGATATTAGTACTTCGTCACTCAATAACACAGCACCCACCGCTTCTTATGTACATTATTCACTAGAGGGTGGCGCCCCCATTCCATGGGGAGAGGAAGTTTTCATCGATGTTAAAGACTATATTCATGACATGGATGGTGACGAGCTACAACTGGTTGATGTTTATGGCTACGATTCTACCTTGAATATACCGACTGATTACAATGGAAATAATAATCATTATGATGATACCGTGTTCGGTTTTTATTCTGAAAAACCTGGCAAGCACTCAATAACCTATGTTGTTAGCGACAAAAAAGGAGGATACGCTCATGGCATGATTCAACTGAATGTAGAGAACGTATATAAATCGCTATTGAAAACAAGTGATGACGGTCAGGAAATGTATTTTACCCCCCCCTATACTAATGAGCAGGCTGATGTAGCCCATGTGCAGCATATAGAAGGAGAACTGGGAGACGGTATTCATTCTGTAAACGGTGTTGGCACAGCAAAAACGACCTTCGATGTAGCAACAAGTATTTGTTCTGCCAAACAAGGCCGCGTACCGACCGTGTCAGAAGCGATCCTATTACGTGAGCGATCTTTAAATCAAAGCATATTTGATGAAGGTAGATGGCCAGAAAATGAGAAGTATTGGGTCTATGATGTACCGAATGAATTGAGCAACGCACAATATGCGGTGATCGATATGGCAACCGGCACAGTAAGCGAGGCACAGGCTAGAGAGTACTATTACTCTTTTTGTATTGAAAGCCAGCCTTTATCAATTTTCATTGAAGGCGCTCACTCGATACCGGTTTATAGCCATTTGGACCCAATATCTAGAATGTATCAAAGTTATGCAACGTTCCCGCAGAACGATGAAGCTATAGCCTTCGACAACGATCTTGAGTGGACCTTTGTGATTGATACACCCGATGTCGCAAGCTTCGATTATCGCACGAGAGTTCTAACATCATCACCACAAAATCCGGAGGTTGGGGCAACAGCGCATATCACCGCCTGTACAAAATCCAATCTATGCGGAACCAAAACAGTACAGTTATATACTCAGCTCTTTCAGATGCCTTCTAATACTTCTGGGTTAACCGTGGATAAGTCTTGTGAGGATATGGGGTATAAATCGATAAATGAAGATGTTTACAGAGAGGTGTTCAACTCTATGTACAAACCCGATACGAGCTCTTGGCTATATGAAAACGATGCTGCCTATTGGTCCAGTGGACTCGTTGTCGATATTTATGGAAGAATTCAACCCCAAACTGAATACACGCGTCGAGTGGCTGAAATACAAGAAAACAGTGCTGTCAAACCAGTTAATGGCGAAGTTTGGACGATAATTGACACGTCTTATGGCCCAAGCCATTTGATTTGCCAGTATTAAATACCTGCACAATGAAAACAATAACGGCCGAGAGATATTGAATATTTCTTGGCCGTTATTTCAACTAATCAACAAAAACCAGTGCATAGCTTTTCCGTACGTTGAACAGATGTGGTTGAATATTGTTCAAAACTCTTCCTATTGGGTGGGCTTTGGAGGGTATAGTGCTAATTGAACTGATGGTACGAATGCTGTTGTAAGTTCAGCAAAGTTTTCATCCTTTATCAGGAACTAGAACTAATAAAAATTAATTTTCGAAAGATACCTATTTTAATAGGTGGCTTCTCTATGCATCTTAAAACAAGAAAGCAAGTAATTATAAGTGGAATGAAAAACCTCCTTATGTCTGCAAATAATGCAAGTTATTTGCAGAGTGATTATTTTAAATGACCAATTATTAGCTAGGCAGATTGCTTGTCTTAAAAATGTTGAATGCTCATCTTATGGATAGGTTCATTGCTAATATACCGCTCGTTATCGGCGCATTGTCGAGTAAATAATCTGATTAAGGAAAATATAGTGAAAAAGCTTGCTCTTATCGCAACCCTAACTGCATTGACTTCTGCATCAACATTTGCAGCTAGCGGCGACACTTCGACTGGTTCGGTAGTATTTAGTGGTTTCGTTCCTGGTTTTGTACCCAATGGCGATATTTTAGTAACAGGTGCTGGTGGTAATACCGACTCTGCCTCATACCAAGGTACTTTGCAGGTTAACGCTGATGGTACGTTTGAAACAACGAAACCTGTTGTGCTAGAAGCGCACGATTACACAGGTGCGGTTCTTGGTGCCAAAGTTCCTGCAAATTGGACGGTATCTCAAGTGACTGTGCTTCCCGCAGCCATGGGTGAAGTTCGACCGAACATTGTCGTGGGTGATATGAAAACAACCACAGAACTGACTAATACCGATATTCTGGCTGCGACACAGCTATCAGCGGGTGAAGATATTCAATTGTATGTTGCAAACAAAACCGCGCACAGCAATCCTGACGATATCGTCGGTACAGAAGTGATCGTTAACGTTGATATGATCGCGACCCTGCCTTAGGAAATCCACTCCTATTATTTAGGCACTTATATCAATTAAGTGCCTTGTTTTTTTGAGGTTTTCTTCCCGATGAATATAAATGTAAATTGTTTCTCCTTATACTTTTTGATCTTATTTAGTTGTAAAAGCGTTGGTTCAGAGAGCTATTTGTTTCCTGTAAGTACACAGATTAATAGAGCCAATTTATATGAATATTCGATCAATGTTAGGCTATCAAAAGAAAATATTGTTCTCCAATATAATAATGATAATAAATCATTCTACGATGGGGGTTTTTTATCATACGTAACAACAACGATTCCAACCACCTCGGGAGATTCATTTAAATACAGTTATCGTGTGTCAGACTTTAACTCATCATGCGCTGAACGTGGCAGTGGTACTGTAGTAATTAATGACTTTATTGATCTTTATATAGACAAATTACATTACCCGGACATCGCTAATATTCCAGATTTTGAATTTGATACTGATAATAATAGTGGGTTTGAAAGGGCAATCAATGAATTTTTGTTAGTAACAAACCAGACAATACCAAGTGATGAGCCATTAATTTGTAATGGAAATATTACGTTTAATGTGGAGCTGAAGTTATAATGTTTTTGAGAATCTGGCTAGGTGTTAATTTCCTAGTTATATTAACTTCTATCATTAC
The DNA here is from genome assembly GCF_050113655.1 of Vibrio sp. TRT 29B02. Lineage (NCBI taxonomy): Bacteria > Pseudomonadati > Pseudomonadota > Gammaproteobacteria > Vibrionales > Vibrionaceae > Vibrio > Vibrio sp. TRT 29B02. Next base: position 139,216 of record NZ_JBNJOJ010000002.1, on the reverse strand, counting down.
GTATAGTGCCGAAGTTCATGCCAATATTCCTGCGGGATTTGAAGACTTATTCGAAGAAAAACCCGTAAAACTTAGGTTGACTCTCTCTGCAGACAAAAATAAATCATTCTCTTTGGATGCTTACGTGTCTGGAGATGAGGTTAGAGTTCAAGCTTCCCAACAAATGTTATTGCGACAAAGTCTCGCACAGATATTCGGCGTCGATGGCCGCATGAGTGAAAATATTACGGTATCACTAATTACCGGTGTTGAATCAAGCCATGATTGTGTGGGTTACCGAAGTGAGTGTGGCTTGCTGCCGCAGTTCTATGATTTTGTTTATGTACCTGATAGTCAATCTCTCATTGTTCATGTGAATTCAAAGTTTCTCGGTAAGGAACAACAACAGATCGAACGAGAATTTGTAAAAGCTCAGACAGACCATAATGCGGTCATCATGTCTCATGGCCTGAATGTGTCGGGTTCATTCAACGAAACGTCTGATTACACGTCAGCTTACTCCTATCAGCATGAAAATTACGTAGGCTTTGGTAAATACGGTTATTTACACAATGACCTTAATTTCAGTGACATTAATGGCTTTAGCTCTGACGACTCGTCTTACAACTATGTTGACGGAAATACGAGATTTTCCGTGGGGTATAAATATCAGGAACGAGCTTGGAATAGCACTCAGTTTTTGGAAAACAACAGCAAGACGTCGGGTTATATGCTCTCAATTGGCTCGACTAAAGAGTTGGTGAAAACATCGAGCGCGAACTCTAGACGTGTCTATTTAAATATTCCAAGAGCGGGTCGGTTAGAGATTACTGATGATAGAGGGCGAACTCTACTCAGCCGAAACGTAAACGCAGGTCAGGACTTTTTTGACTACAACGAACTTCCTGTAGGGACCTACACAGCAACGATCAGGATTTTCGATGGTGGGGAAGAGTTTTACAGCGAAGAACGCTTGATTGTTAACACAGGCTCGTCTGCATTAGCCACTGGCGAGATTGATTACCACATAACGGCAGGTTACCTGTCTCGAGAGTTGACTAATACAGGTCTTGAAGAGAATTTTGACGAAAATTCAATTATTTACGCATATGATAACTACGAAAGCCCGATCTTTACCAATGGAAAGCTGAGTTATCAAGTTGCAGATTTTTTAGCGCTAGGGGGTGGCTCATTCGTGACGGCTAGTGACCACTATAACTATCTTGGTGGCAATATAACTTTAGGTGAAGTGTCGAGGCTGTCAGCCGTTGCTGGTTTATTTGATAACGGTTCAAGCTTTTACAACGTAGATTTTGGTTTGTACGACTTGAGTGTGTCATATACCAATTTCGAGAGTGAAGAGGACAGCTTAGGTGACGTAAGTTTGTCTCGTCTTCTGTTTGGTAGTTCGAGTTATATGTCACTATCGATGAATTATAACAAATACCTGTCGAGAAACGTGTCTTCGTATATTTCGGGCATATTAACTCGTAACCAATACCAAGATATAAGCAATGACTACACAAACGACTCAGAAAGTTGGTCTGCACGTAGCGGTGTACAAATATCGGAGCTACCGCTCGATTCAAAGTTAAATATTGAGCTATCAGCCAGCGAGTCTAGCAGCATGAATTATGGAGTGACTGCTTCGATCACCATTCCGCTCAACCAAAACAATACGTATGTGCATAGTACTCAGGCGCAGTTTGACGCCAAAGGAAACACGACGCTTTCTCACAGAGATACCGTGTCGAGCAATCTAGCCAATAACGGTGATTTGAATGTATCAAGTTCTGTTGGGGTTTATTATCAAGATGCAAACCAAGATTCGAGTAATGGCGACTTGTCTGTTTCCGCTAATTATAAAAATAAATATGTGGACAGTAACTCTTATACCTATGTGAACTCAAATCGAAGTGCCAACGTGTCTGCTTACCTTGGTACTAACAACATCATCACAACTGAAGGTGTCGAGTTTACCAGTGAAAAAGCGTCGAGCTACTTTGTCTCAAATAATGATACGGGGGCACTTTCGTCACAAGGTAAATTCTTGGCCGTGGTTAATTCAGAGCAAAATGGCAAGCAAAGTAATGCTTACATCAACGAAGATCAAACGAGCGTTTATCCCTTAAATGAGTACCAAGAATATGAATTTGAACTCGATACCGAAGCGTCTGATTTTTATAACAATGGTGAGTCTTATACCTCTGCAACAAGTTACCCAGGCACAATTATTCGGTTAGATACATCGCTGTCGGAACTGAAGTCATTTATTTCGACATTCAGCGATATTAACGGAAACCCAATTGATGGTGTTGAATGTGTCGGTGAGGGTTGTGTGTCGGCAGATCGGTTGGTTGAAGGCGTTTACCAGATTAAAGTTAAAAATAAACTTCCGTACAAAATTATCTCGAAAACCAACCAGTGTGTGATTCCTGAGTTATCGTCAGTGAGCAACTTAAACTTAGGTAACAACTTCTGTATGCCGATGTTTGAAGAAAACGCTGAGGGTTATCAAGTCGCTCTAGTTGACGGTATTTATTACTACTACTTAGGGCAGTACAAGGACAGTAATGTTGTTTTGAACTATCAAGACAAACTTGATCGATCAGACGTTGAAATCATCAACAAACGGCTGGGTGATTATTCTTATGTGTTTGCTAAATCTACTGATCAATTAACGGCGGCAAACAAACTATTTGTCGATGAGCTTATTAATTATGCTGTTCATATGGAACTGACGCCGTATGCATCTAACTAATTTAGAGAAGATTATGAAATATACAATACTGACATCAATTTTATTGTTGATGAGTTCCATGAGTCATGCCTTTAGTATCGATAAAATGCTCTTGATATCAAGCGATGATGGTAATGGCGTCTTTACATTAACGAGTTCTAAAGGTGAGCCTGAATATATAAAAGGAAGCGTGAGTCAAGTTAAGGTTAATAATGGTGAACTAACAAAAATTGAGCTCACTAAAGATAATTTACCTCTGTGGGATTTAGCACTATTACCGAACAAATTAATCCTAAATCCGGGCGAACGTCGACGAGTTTCAGTTAAGAATTTATGTCAGGTCAACTGTGATAATTTAGAGAAAGATAAAGTATATCAAGTAACTTTTATACCTAGTGTTATTGATGGTGAGGAAAGCAAGAGCAGGATAGGTATTAACTATGGATATGCGCCTTATTATATTGTGCCTGCGGAGAACGCTAATGTTGATTACGACATCAAATATGATGGAAATGAGATACAGGTTGAAAATAAGGGTAATACCTTTTTCTATATGCAAATAGACAATTGCCGACCTGATTCGATCAGTAACCAATGTAAGCAAACAAACACAATATTAGCAGGCCGAAAGAAAACAATTAAGTTAGCCGACGGCCTAAAAAATGTCGATTCGTTATCCGTAAAGGTTGCCAACCATGACTACAGTTACAACAAAAAAATCACTATTCAAAAGAGGTAGTCTTCTTTTGTTAGTGCTGCTTACTGCCGTAAACACGAGTTTTGCAGCCGAGGTGTATGGAACGATTACAGCGAACAATCCGGTGGTATGGAACAATGCTGCGGCAAACAGCTATTTTGGTAGTGGAGCTATATCTCCATCGGCTTGGACGATAGCGCAAGAGCGAGCCACTGCAGAGTGGTATCCAGCAACAATGGATAACCAATCCACAAATACGATTAGTTTCGTCAATCATACGACAGGTGAAAGCTTTACCACTAGCTTGGAGTTACTAGGCGTTGAGTACAACTTAGGAAGTTCCGTAAGCTACTTTACAGCAAATGATTACGGTTCAAATGTCGGCGCGGGAGTTGCCAACGAATGTGCAGGTTCGAACACTGGTGGATCGATCGCGAGAGTCATTCAAGAACCTACGTTATGCGTTTCGCGAACGGGCTATAGATCAGTAAGTCGAGTCGAGCCTTTCAAATTCTTCCGTCCCGCTTTTTCGTTACCTGATATCAGCAACGACATATTTACTGCTCCCGTGGGGACTGGCACATATACCGCATCAATTAACATTTCTCCGACGTATTTTTTTACGAGCGAAACTGGCACGATGACTTATACCCGAGTTCCGGGGACTTTAATGATTACCATTGATTACCAAGCAGCAATTCTAGAATCATTAACAGTGTTAGGGTCAGGGGAAATTGAACCTAAGTATGACACTGCTACGAAAAGGATTTCAGGCTCAACGACGTATGATGTTGTGCTAGGCGGTACTCTACCGACGGGAGTCATTATGACGTTTAGTCCCACATCAGGTGATTATGAAATGATCAATGTGGAAAACTCGCTGGAGAAAATTCCCTATAGCATCACTTGTACGGTTGGGTGTGCGAGTGCCGATAAAGTCATTGTTCAAGATGGCCTAATGAATACCGCCTCATTCCCTGATTCAAAAGTAATCACGGTCGACGGAGTGGGCAGTAATCAGGTTAACGTTAAGTATGACATCAGTTTTGATATTGATGGTAACTCAATTAATTCGGGTCATTATCAAGGGTCGTTCAATGTTATATATGAGGTAAATCTGTGAGCCACTTATTTTTCACTTTCACTTTCACTTTCAGTTTTGTTGTATTGATCATTGGTTGTGGTTCAGTTGTTGCCGCAGAATCTGACTCACACCGTCTAGGTGTCGCAGTAAACTATGGCTATAATTTTGATGGAGATATGTATGACGACTCTCAATCGCTCCATCTATTTTATCAATATAACCGAGTTCAATTAAATCTTGGTGCCAAGCATTATCAGTTGGACAACAAGTCTGAAACTATTCCAGATCTCTCTCTATTGTATAGCATTCATGACGGCGACTTACTTGATTTAAAGCTGGGCGTTGGTCTTGAAGACAAGTATCCAACGGTAGAGTACATTGTTGAGTATTCGATTAATAACCACTTTGGTGCAACCATCGCTTTGAATCAGACATTGAACGAAGACTTTGGTCAAAATCAAAGGGAAGCCGTAGTGGGTCTCTCTTACTATTTCTATGACAGCAACAGAGCACATAAGCCAGCGGTCACTGAGCATCGTGCGAATTTTATACAGCCAACTGACGTTAAACTTAGTCCAGAAATAGAAGCGCAATCAGCACTGCAAGTAGAAGAGAAATCGGAAACGAAACTTATCAATACAACAGACGTTGCTAAAAAGCCAAATCTGCCTTACGTCGTGCAAGAGGGCGACTGGTTACATAAATTGCGTAGAAAGTTTGGATTTGATTTAGATGAAATCATTGAAAAAAATAACATAGAAAACCCAGATTTGATTTTCCCTGGGCAAGTATTAGAGTAGTTTATTAGCTTCCACCATAAAATTTCAAATATAGCAGTCATGGCAAGCTCAAGCGGGTCATGGCTGTTTTTTGTGCTCACCGCATAAATACAAGTTCCACCACTTACAACCTTTCTATATATTGTCTCTATTACCCTTATCCTTCTACTCTTTTCTACAGCATGATGGTTCGTTTTGTAGGTTCTAAGATTAGCTTCTCTCTTTCTCAAAGATAAATTATATCTAACGAACTTTAGAAGGAATCTGACATTGATAACTTTCATTACATCGGCCATTGGGATTGATCTTGTGAATTGAATTTTCATTCGTGCAATTAAATTATAACAGTGAATATATTACAGGGACATATTCACCCCGCAAACTAGGCATCCGACTTTATTTTCTCTGCAAATAAGCTAAGATCAATGTGTAACTAATTACATGTGAGGTGTTTATGAAAGTGGTGCCAAAAATGGTTCTGGCTTTGGTTTCTTTAATGGCTTTTTCGGGCCTTACTTACGCATCCTCAGCAGATGTAACCTTCTCTGGAATAGTGGGAGGGGATATACGTGCTATCTATAGTACGCTTCAGGCAGCAGAATATCGTGAAGACTCAGGTCTAGTTTGGTTGAATGGTGACAGTATTGAGGTTAATACGTATTCTTTTGGAAATGCTGTAGTGCGCGAGATGGTTCTGTAGAAGTGTACTTTGTCGTCATGAAGGACTAGGCATATATGAAGCCTCGGGTATGTTGCTGCTAATATAATCCGTGCCAGTAGGGGTATCATTTCCTGATTAGAGGATGTGATTACTTATTGGAGGCAGGAATGCATGACAACAACGTAGGGTGTGTTTCTAGAAATGAAATCGTACAGCTTTGTTACAACCGGCTAAACCAAGCTGGCCTCAGTCCGTCGGATTTGTCATCCGATGGGCTGAGGTTATTGGTTTGGTGTGCGATTAGGGATAGATTAGCAGCAGCCGCTCGAAGAGACTGAGCATGGGTTTTGACAGTCTTTGCATTGGGTTAGCAAATTAAGAAACTCTGGCTGGGCGAATAATTGAGCAGTTTCTATATGCATAATTGCACGAGAATAACTGTTCTTACCTATTTTGATTGCTCCGGTTGGTGTCTTCTCTTCATACGCAACGACAGAAAATCCCATCTTTTCTAAAACGTCTACTGAGCTTTTTACCACAACAGCTGCGTAATAGTCAGTGATATTTGCTCGTTGAGAAAGATATTTGAACTCTCGATGAAGCTGTAAGCGAAATGGTCGTTCGAACAGCGAATGTTGACTCAGTGCATAGTAGACAAACTTTTTATTAGGTGTATAGGGTATTGTCTTTCTTAAATCGATTTCGTTTATTGACTTGGTGTTTAGATTTATAATTTCTGATTCAAATGATTTATGGGTAAATATTGCACCTATATTATGACCAATTAAATCATTGCTAGCGGTGTTCACATACTTGTATGCAAGTATTCTATTGTCGGCACAGTAATCTAATAGGTCGATTTTTTGTAACCCATGCATAACATGCTCTGATGATGTTTGGCTATGGAACCTATAGATGTCATCGACCGCTTTTTGGTCATGCTGACTATAGATAGGGCATTCGCATATTAAATTATGAGGTTGAGTCAGTAATTTATTATAACTTGCACGGTTGACTAGTGAATTTAAGCTTCTGTATTTTTGTTCCAGAATGAGGTCGAATTGGTCTATTCGATCTTTTGTCCGGTTTAATGACTTTTGTTCACGGCTCAGATCTGACAAGTATTGCTCTAGGTTGTTTGTGAACTCTCTAAGGACTCGAATGCTACGGGCGATAGTAGGCTTTGTCATTCCTCTTTCCCAGCGGCTGAAAGTTACGGGATCAATATTTGTCAAATCTCCGCCAAGTAAATTTAATTTAGTTGCCGCTTGCACTTGAGTAAGGCCAGCTTCAAGCCGATATTTTTTAAGATACATTCCAAATAACATAATGACTTTCCCCAATATAATTATAAGGGATGTGATTATTATGTTAGTTACTTTGTATTTTTAGGCATTGTGAAAATGCTATAAAGCAAATTTGCCTATATGTCATTAAACATATCCATCGGCTTGATTGGTTGCTACTGCTTGCATTCGTAATCTCAATTGATTGTCTTTATTAAAGTTATTATTTCAGGTCTAGATAATAATTTATCACTATCAATACCATAGAGGCAGCGCTCGAAACGTTTGTTTCCAATTTTAACTCCGCCAAATTTTGATTCCACATCAACTGCAACTTTTTCAAATCCTAGTTTTTCCATAAATGAATTGAAGTTTGGAAGAACATTGAAAAAATAGTAGCGATGAACGTTTGAATGTTTAATCAAGTTACGGAATTGTGAGGCAAGTATATACCTGAATACCTCATAATTTGCTGAGTATCGATTGTAGTTACATCCAGCCATTCTAGAGGTTTCTTTGTAACTGAGGGAGTGCGTCAGGTCTATGGTGAACGCTTTACCTTGGATGGTACGCTCGAAATAATCTAGAGGGAAAAGGAAACTAATGGAATGTCCCATCAGCTGCTCATCCTCATTTGAGACAAATTTTTTGCATACTGCACGTTTATTCTTCTGGTATTCGAACAGGTTTACATCGAGTAGGTGAGGAGGCGTATAGCCCAATTGATCGTAAAATACCTTTAAGTTATTCCACACTTCGTCACTGTCATTCATGAGCAAAGGTCGCTCGATTAACTGGGTTGGGTCGGGTTGGTCCGTTGATTCATAGCTGGAGGATGAAAGCTTAGATAAATGAGAGTGGAATCTTATTTGTGCAATCTCATTAAACATTTCATGTTCATCGGGGTTAGGTAGTAAGTCGTAGAAGTCGCTGAGGTCTAGCTTTAAACAGCGAAGGATTCTTATGCATTTCGATAGTGAAGGTGTCGTTTTTCCTCTTTCCCATCGGCTAAGAGTGACTCCGTCAAGTGAAAGGAACTCCTCGTCAGCAAGGTTGAGCTTTGTGACAAGCTCGGTTTGAGTCAATCCCAACTGTTCTCTAGTTTGTTTTAAATACTCTCCAAACATATTCAATCCATTGAAAAACTTCCAGATTTGTAAGTCTAGATGGAAAGAAGGGTGTTCGTCTAACTAATTTATTCGATTGTGTATGTGGCTTTGACCTTGAACTGAATCTTTAGTGCGTAGCTCTCGCGCTTAACGAGCGTTTCAACTAGGCATTGGTTATGAGGTTAATTTTTGACGTGCCAATCTAAATGAGTTCTTTGTTGATTAGAGTAGTGGCCTTGAAAAGAGGCGCCATTATGCAAACATCGACAAAAATTCCATATGTAGAAATGCTCATCAATGATATAAACCAGCAAGCATTTTACCCAGTATTTCAACCAATCATTGATACTGATGGCGAGACTGGTGTCGAGGTGCTTGTACGTTGGAATAATGAGCACCATATCGGAAAGTCGATCCAATGTTTGACCCAGCATGGGCATATTGCATGGTTTACTCGCCAGTTATGTAAAAAGGTAGCAAACGAGTTAGCTACCCAACCTACGAAGCTAACTTTCGTGTCTGTTAATGTGGCACCAAGTCACTTACTGCAATTGACATTTGTTCGAGATATTTATCCTCTTTGGCAAGCTTGTGAAAAACTTGGAATCGCTTTATGGCTTGAACTTACTGAAGGCGAGGCTTATCCGACTGGACTAGAGGAAAAGCGTCTGGTTTCTCAGCTTGGTGTGTGTCGTGGATTGGGTATGAAGATTGCGCTTGATGATTATGGTTGCGGATTTAATGTAGGTGAGGCAGTGCTTTCACTCGTACGACCTAGTGTTCTTAAGTTAGATCGCACACTACTAAAGAATAAATGCGAAGATTCCATGTTATGGGCAAGACTAAGATTCTTAGCTCGTAAATACAAAATAGACCTTCTGGCAGAAGGTATTGAAAATTCTGAGGATATGCGATTTTGTCATCGACAAGGTATCCGTTATTACCAAGGGTACTTTGTTGGACGTCCATGTCGCTTATCAGATGTGGCCGATCATCAAGAATTAAAGTTTGGGTAAATGGTTTAAGCGATGAAATGTGTGAATGCTTACTTTTCTCAGTGAAGCTCATTGAGTACTGATATTAAGCACAAAGAACAAATAGATGAGTTAATGTCATCATTAGGTCGGTTTATTGTTGAGTTTCTCATCTTTGTGCCTCGCCCCATAACTCCAACACTACTATTACTCTTCGCCTCCAGTGGCTATTCGGTTAATGACTTGAATGGCAATAATCAGACTAACCTTACAAAAAAACATAAAGAAATCGCCACTCGCAATTGATATAAATATTTATTGTTTGATGGTTCGCCGTGAGTGACGTCTTATCTTAAGCGCTTAGACTTAAGTAAAGTATAGAGAGGTGACTGGTTTCACAGAACGCAATTTTTCCAAAGGCAAATGTAGCTATTTGTTATCTAGATTGCATTACTTTTGTAAAATTTTCCGCACAATATATAGCATAAGATGCTAAAAAAGCTTCTTATTAGATAATTTGGCACTTCAATCTGCTTGGGAGAGAATTTTTATTTTATTCAACTAAGGAATTCTTGATACCTAGAGATTCTTACCAATTTATTGACGTAATCGGGTGTATATACGACTTTTTGCTACATTTTTATGGCAAATTACTTCAATGATTGCTAATGTGTGCCGCAATCTTTGTATTATTTTAGATTTTTATGCTTAATTTTTGAGCTAAACAGTTCTAAATCACTGGCCGTTCTAGTGAGATACAAAGAAGTCATGGATGCAATACATAAAACTCGGAGTTTAATGCATGTACAAGAATAAAATCACACAAGCCCTACTTCTAGGCGCTGGTTTGGCAGTGGCTGCCACTTCTACTACTACACTTGCAGCAGATGTTCCTGCTGGCACTCAACTAGCTAAAGTTCAAGAACTGGTCCGTGGTAACGGTACTGAAGTTGCGTCTCTTGACCCGCATAAAGTTGAAGGTGTTCCAGAGTCACACGTTCTACGCGACTTAATGGAAGGGCTAGTGATTCAAGATGGTCCAGGTAACACAATCCCTGGCGCAGCTGAGTCTTGGACTACAGAAGACAACCAAACTTTCACTTTCAAAATCCGTAAAGACGCTAAATGGTCTAACGGTGACCCAGTAACTGCGTACGATTTCGAATACAGCTTCAAGCGCGCAGCAGATCCAGCGACAGCATCACCATACGCTTGGTACATCGAATATACAAAGATGAAGAATGCTAAAGACATTATTGCTGGCAAAAAAGACGTAAGCGAGCTTGGTGTTAAAGCTGTTGACGATCACACTCTAGTACTAGAAACCGAAGTACCACTACCTTACTTTGTTAAGATGATGGCACATACAACAATGTACCCAGTTCACAAGGCAACTGTTGAAAAATTCGGTAGCGATTGGACTAAACCAGGTAACTTCGTTGGTAACGGTGCATTCGTACTTGCTGACTGGGTTGTGAACGAGAAAATCGTACTTGAGCGCAACACAAATTACTGGGACAACAAAGACACAGTCATTGATAAGGTAACTTTCCTACCTATCGAAAACCAAAACGCGGAAATGAACCGCTTCCTATCTGGTGAAATTCACCTAACATACGAAGTGCCAAACGAGCAATTCCGTCGTCTATCTAAAGATTACCCAGAGAACGTTGTTGTTTCTCCAAACCTATGTACTTACTACTACGGTTTCAACACTCAACGCCCTCCATTTGACGATGTACGCGTACGTAAGGCACTGTCTTACACGATCGATCGTGACATCATCACTAACGCAATTCTTGGTCAAGGCCAGAAGCCAGCATTCGCGCTGACTCACAGCGGTATCACAGGTTTCTCTCCTGAAGCGCCTGAGTACGCATCTCTATCTCAAAAAGAGCGTATAGAGAAAGCGAAAGAGCTTCTAGCAGAAGCAGGCTTTGGTCAGGGTAAACCACTAGACTTCACACTTCTTTACAACACTTCAGAGAACCACAAGAAGATCGCTGTAGCGGTACAATCTATGTGGAAGAAATCTCTAGGTGGTTTCGTAAACGTGAAACTTGAAAACCAAGAGTGGAAAACGTACCTAGACAGCAGCAAGCAAGGCAACTTTGACGTTCGTCGTGCGGGCTGGTGTGCTGACTACAACGAAGCATCTACTTTCCTAGCAATCGCTATGACTGAGAATGGTTCAAACGATCAGAAATACTCTAGCGCTGTTTTTGACAAAGCGATGAACGACGCTGTAAACGTAGCGAAAACGGATGAAGAACGTAACGCGTTCTATGCAATTGCTGAAGCTCAGCTTGCGCAAGACATGCCAATCGCTCCGATTTACCAGTACGTTCAGCCTCGCCTAGTGAGCACAGTGGTAGGCGGCTATCCTGATCAGAACCCTCAGGACAATATCTACTCAAAAGATATGTACATTATTAAAAAATAGTAATTTGAAGTAGATAAGAATGCGCCCATAGCCTGCGCTATGGGTGCATTTTTTTAGATGTGAGATGCATTATGTTGAAGTTAATTTTTACTCGTATTGTGGAAGCAATTCCGACCTTACTTGTCCTAATAACCGTTTCTTTTTTCCTTATGCGTTTTGCTCCAGGTAACCCTTTTTCATCAGAAAAGACTTTGCCACCTGAAGTAATGCAAAACATCAATGAGAAATATGGTCTAGACAAGCCTTTATTTGAACAATACACCACCTATTTAGGCAATATTTTGCAAGGTGATTTTGGCCCTTCATTCAAATACAAAGACTACACCGTTAATGAGTTAGTCGCTGAAGCATTACCAGTTTCAGCTAAAGTGGGCTTTTACGCGTTTATTTTTACCGTGATCGTCGGTGTGGCGGTCGGTACACTGGCTGCGCTGAAACAGAATACTTGGCTTGACTATTCGGTCATGTCCACGTCCATGATAGGGGTGGTGTTACCCTCCTTCGTATTTGCTCCTGTTCTGATTTATATCTTTTCGATCGGCTTAGGCTGGTTCCCAGCGGGCGGTTGGAACGGTGGTGCGATTGAGTACATGGTACTTCCAGTGTTAGGTATGTCATTCCTGTACATTGCGACCTTTGCTCGTATCACTCGTGGTTCAATGATTGAAACTCTCAACAGTAACTTTATCCGTACAGCACGAGCTAAGGGCTTGAGCTACCGTTACATTGTTCTTAAGCATGCGCTGAAACCTGCGCTGCTACCTGTAGTTTCTTACATGGGTCCTGCATTCGTAGGTATCATTACTGGTTCTGTTGTTATCGAAACGATCTTTGGTCTGCCAGGTATCGGTAAGCTATTCGTTAACGCAGCATTTAACCGTGACTACTCGCTAGTAATGGGAATTACCATCCTAATTGGTTTCCTATTCATCTTGTTCAACGCTGTTGTTGATATTTTACTAGCGTTAATCGACCCGAAAATCCGTTACTAACAGGGAAGTATCGTTATGTTAACGAAAAAAGAGAATCTAGAAGCGATCGAAAAATTCTCAGAGAATCTTGAGATTGAAGGTCGCAGTTTATGGCAGGACGCGCGAATCCGCTTTATGCGTAACAAAGCGGCTATGGTGAGTCTTTTCATCCTATTTATCATGACATTGGCGGTGATTTTCTTGCCAATGATCGCGCCATACACGTTCGATGATACGGATTGGTATGCGATGCACGTTGGGCCAAGCGCGGAACACTGGTTTGGTACTGATAGCTTAGGTCGTGACCTATATGTTCGTACCCTTATTGGTGGTCGTATCTCGTTAATGGTTGGTGTACTAGGCGCACTTGTCGCTGTACTTATTGGTACACTTTACGGCGCGGCATCTGGCTTCATTGGCGGCAAAGTAGACCGTCTGATGATGCGTGTACTAGAGATCCTATACGCGGTTCCATTTATGTTCCTAGTTATCGTACTAGTTACGTTCTTTGGTCGTAATATCATCCTTATCTTCGTAGCGATTGGTGCTATTGCATGGTTGGATATGGCGCGTATCGTACGTGGTCAGACTCTAAGCTTGCGTAGTAAAGAGTTTATTGAAGCTGCCCATGTTTGTGGTGTGAGCAAGTGGAAAATCATCACTCGCCATATCGTACCAAACGTATTGGGTATTGTAGCGGTTTACTCAACGCTGCTTATTCCTAGCATGATTCTAACGGAGTCATTCTTATCATTCCTTGGTCTTGGTGTTCAGGAGCCAATGACAAGTTGGGGCGCACTACTTCAAGAAGGGGCACAGACAATGGAAATTGCTATCTGGCAACTTTCATTCCCAGCAGCCTTTATGGTCGTGACTCTATTCTGCTTCAACTATGTTGGTGATGGTCTGCGTGACGCGCTTGACCCGAAAGACCGCTAATTAAAAGTATAAAGATTAAGGAAGCAATGATGAGTCTATTAGATGTCAAAGACTTGCGTGTCGAATTCACCACTCAAGATGGTATCGTCACCGCAGTAAACGATTTGAACTTCTCTCTCAAGCAAGGTGAAACACTTGGTATTGTAGGGGAGTCTGGTTCAGGTAAATCTCAAACTGTATTCGCAATCATGGGACTGTTAGCTAAAAACGGTATCATCTCAGGTAGCGCTAAGTTTGAAGGTAACGAAATCCTTAACCTACCAGAAGCTGCTCTGAACAAGGTGCGTGCAGAGCAGATTGCAATGATTTTCCAAGACCCAATGACCTCACTTAACCCATACATGAAGGTAAGTGAACAGTTGATGGAAGTTCTGATGCTGCACAAAGGCATGGGCAGAGCAGAAGCGTTCGAAGAGTCTGTACGCATGCTAGAAGCGGTGAAAATTCCCGAAGCTCGTAAGCGTATTACTATGTACCCGCATGAGTTTTCTGGCGGTATGCGTCAGCGTGTAATGATCGCGATGGCACTACTATGTCGTCCGAAGCTGCTTATCGCCGATGAACCAACAACGGCATTGGACGTGACTGTTCAAGCGCAGATCATGGATCTATTGAACGAGTTGAAGCGTGAGTTCAACACGGCAATCATCATGATCACCCACGACCTAGGTGTTGTCGCAGGTTCATGTGACAAAGTACTCGTTATGTATGCAGGTCGTACCATGGAGTATGGGTCAGTCGACGAAATCTTCTACAACCCAAGTCATCCTTACGCTGAAGGTCTACTTAAAGCGATTCCTCGTCTTGATACTGAAGGCGAAATTTTGCCAACAATTCCAGGCAATCCACCGAACTTGCTTCGTTTGCCACCTGGCTGTCCTTATCAGGAGCGTTGCCACCGTGTAACAGATCGTTGTAAGAGCGAAACGCCAATCCTAACTCCGTTTGGAGATGGGCGTCAGCGCGCATGTTTTTCTGATTGGGAGGCTTGGAACAAATGAGTTTAGAGAACAAATCGTTATTGTTGGACGTAAAGAACCTAAAAGTTCACTTTAACATTGCTGCCAAGTCAGCATGGCCATGGGCTAAGCCTGCTAACCTTAAAGCGGTAGATGGCGTAAACGTTCGTCTATACGAAGGTGAAACGCTTGGCGTAGTAGGGGAATCAGGCTGTGGTAAGTCGACCTTCGCACGTGCAATCATCGGCTTAGTCGAAGCGACCGACGGTGATGTAATGTGGCTTGGTCAAGACTTGACTAAGATGAAAGAAGTGCAGCGCCGTGAAACTCGTAAAGAGATTCAGATGATTTTCCAAGACCCACTCGCGTCTTTGAATCCACGTATGACGGTTGGCGATATCATTGCGGAACCTTTAGAAACGTTCTACCCAGAGCTATCTAAGCTAGAAGTGAAAGATCGTGTAAAAGAAATGATGGCTAAAGTCGGTCTACTACCGAACGTTATCAACCGTTACCCACACGAATTTTCTGGTGGTCAATGTCAGCGTATCGGTATTGCCCGTGCACTGATCCTAAAACCTAAGATGATCATCTGTGATGAACCTGTATCGGCGCTAGACGTATCGATTCAGGCGCAGGTCGTTAACTTGCTTAAAGAGCTTCAGAAAGAACTTGGACTTTCGCTGGTATTCATCGCTCACGACTTGTCAGTTGTAAAACACATTTCCGATCGTGTGCTGGTTATGTATTTAGGTAACGCAGTAGAGCTTGGTGAGTCTGACGCTTTGTTTGCAGATCCTAAGCATCCATATACTCGCGCACTTATGTCTGCGGTACCAATCCCAGATCCTAAGCTAGAGCGAGCTAAGCACATTGAAATGCTTGAAGGTGATTTACCATCGCCAATCAATCCACCTTCTGGCTGTGTTTTCCGTACTCGTTGCCCACAGGCAACCGATGCGTGTGCGAAGACTAAACCAACGATTGAAGGTACCGATGTTCACGCTGTTTCGTGTTTACACGTAAGCGTATAACTCGCTTTGTCACTATTAACGCGGCGTCCTAGAGGACGCCGCGTTTTTTTGTGCCTGACCTACTCATCAACCAACTAATTCAAATAATTTGAACAACTAAACCAAGACTGCCTAATTAATCTTATCGAGGTTTCTTTTTATACTGAACTCATCAACATATTGGCGTTAGGAGTGGAAGATGGGCAAACTAGTCGAAGGCGTGTGGCACGATGTTTGGTATGACACCAAATCAAACAACGGCAAATTTGTACGCGAAGATGCGGGTTTTAGAAACTGGATAAAAAACCGACCCGATGCGCAGTTTCAACCAGAGTCTGGTCGCTACCACCTATTTGTCTCTCTTGCCTGTCCTTGGGCACATAGAACCCTTATCTTTCGCAAGCTCAAAGGTCTAGAAGAGCATATCGATTTAACCATTGTCTGCCCAGACATGATGTCTGAAGGCTGGCAAATGGGACTGCCGGAGCCACTTTTCGGTCATACTCGCCTGCATCAAATTTACACCCAAGCGAAAGCAGATTACACAGGGCGAGTGACGGTGCCTGTGCTGTGGGACAAGAAGCACAACACCATCGTTAGCAATGAGTCTTCAGAAATCATCCGAATGTTTAACTCAGAATTTAACCACATTACTGGCAATATGGATGACTACTACCCAGAGCACGAGCGAGCGTTAATTGACGAGTGGAATGCTTATATTTATCCAAACGTGAACAATGGTGTCTACCGATGTGGATTCGCGACAACGCAAGATGCGTACGAAGAAGCGTATGAAGGTTTGTTTGCCTCACTAGATAGGCTGGATGCCCACTTAGCCAATCATCGCTATTTAACGGGATCTAAAATTACGGAGGCAGACTGGCGTTTATTTACGACTTTGATCCGTTTTGATGCGGTTTATGTCGGCCACTTCAAATGCAATAAACAACGTATCGCGGACTATCCAAATCTTAACGGATATCTCAAGGAGCTATATCAGATTCCAGGTATTAAGGAAACCACAGACTTCTACCATATTAAGAGACATTACTACTACAGCCACACTGGGATTAACCCAACTCAAGTTGTGCCAAAAGGCCCCAAACTGGATTTAGACACGCCTCACGGCAGGGATAAAAGTTAACGACTCAGCAAAAACGCCACACAAGTGGCGTTTTTTTCAGTTTTATACGGCGAGTCACGATTTTAGCCGCCAAATTGCGTAATCTTATGATAGTAAAGCCAAAGTTTGAGGACTGAGGGATGGATATCAACGGACTAGTCAACGGCGAACACCTGATGTGGAATCTTTTTGTTTCCTTGTTACTCGGTGCGATTGTCGGTACTCAGCGTGGTTGGGTAATGCGTAACAGTGTTGAGGGCAGTCGGGTTGCAGGTATCCGTACTTTCTCATTGGTCGGCCTTCTCGGTGGGCTTACGGCAATTTTGGCGAAGCTCTATTCGCCATTACTGATTGGCTTTGCGTTGATCGCTTTAGTCGTCTTGGCTTGTATCGCGTTCGTTGTTCAACAAAAAAAGAACGCCGACGTGAGCATCACTGGCGTGGTGAGTCTACTGGTCACGTTTGTGCTAGGCATACTCGCTGTATCCGGTGAAGCTGTGCTGGCAGCCGCATCTGCTGTGGTGACGGCGGTCGTTTTGGATAACAAAAGAGAGTTGCACCAAGCGCTACAGCGACTTAAAGAGTATGAATTGGATGCGGGATTACGCTTATTGCTAATTTCCATCGTGATGTTACCTTTGCTGCCGAATGAAACCTACGGCCCTTGGAATGCGCTCAATCCCTATGAAATATGGTGGATGGTGGTACTGATTGCCAGTATCTCATTTGTTGGTTATTTCGCGATAAAAATCGGTGGCGCGAAACGAGGTATTTTGTTTACCTCGGTGTTTGCGGGTTTAAGTTCTTCGACTGCGCTTACACTCCAGTTTTCTCATCTATCACGTGAACAACCAAGTATAAGTCCTCTGCTTGCGAGTGGCATTTTGCTCAGTTGTGGAACTATGTTCCCGCGTCTCTTAATTGTACTTTCCGTGATTAATCCTCAGCTAGTTACCTTGCTATGGCCAATTGTCATCGCCATGATGATCGCGCTCTATCTGCCAGCATGGTGGGTTTGGCGTAAAAGTGGCGTTAACAATATTGAACCTTCAAACAAGCAAGCCAATCCCCTTGCTCTGCAATCAGCGTTGTTTTTTGGTGTCATATTGGCGGTGATCATGTTGCTATCTCAAGCACTATTGCAATGGTTCGGTGATACCGGCGTTCTACTACTCTCCGCTTTATCGGGTATCACAGATGTTGACGCAATATCCTTGGCTTTAAGTCGTCAGAGTAACGATACCCTGAGTGTTACAACCGCTATGCTAGGCATCATTATTGCCGCTTCGGTCAATACGGTGGTCAAAATGGGTATGGTGGTGGCTATCGGCGATAGACGGCTGTGGATTAGGGTTGCGCCCATTATGGTCGGGTGCGTTGCGACTGGTGGTGCGATGTACTTAGCGATGTATTGAGCGGATTTGAATAAAAGAAACCCCCGCCGAAGCGAGGGTTTGTATCACTAATAAGAGATTGGGTTAGTTAACCGCTTTCTCTTCCGCTTGTTCTGCTTGAGCCGCCTGAATCGCTGTTAGTGCAACCGTGTAGACGATATCGTCAACGAGAGCACCGCGAGATAGGTCGTTTACAGGCTTACGCATACCTTGAAGCATTGGACCGATAGAGACTAGATCTGCTGAACGCTGTACCGCTTTGTATGTCGTGTTACCAGTGTTTAGGTCTGGGAATACGAATACTGTTGCTTTACCCGCAACTGGAGAGTTTGGCGCTTTAGAAGCCGCTACGTTTTCCATGATCGCTGCGTCGTATTGTAGAGGACCGTCGATAACAAGATCAGGACGCTTCTCTTGAGCAATCTTAGTCGCTTCACGTACTTTGTCTACATCAGCACCCTTACCAGATTCACCAGTAGAGTATGAGATCATTGCAACGCGTGGTTCGATACCGAATGCGGCTGCTGAATCAGCAGACTGGATAGCGATTTCCGCCAACTGTTCAGCTGTTGGATCTGGGTTGATCGCACAGTCACCGTAAACCAGAACCTGGTCAGGAAGCAGCATGAAGAAAACAGAAGATACGATAGACGCATCAGGTGCAGTCTTGATGATTTGGAACGGAGGAACGATAGTGTTCGCAGTCGTGTGAACTGCACCAGAAACTAGACCGTCTACTTCGTTATTTTCAAGCATCATAGTGCCTAGGAACACTGAGTCTTGTAGCTTCTCACGAGCAACAACTTCAGTCATACCTTTCGCGCCACGTAGCTCAACGAGACGCGCGACGTAATTTTCACGTACTTCATCAGAGTTGATGATCGTTACGCCCGCACCGAGTTCGACGCCTTGCTGCGCAGCAACACGTTTGATCTCTTCTGGGTTACCCAAAAGCACACATTCAGCGATACCACGCTCTGCACAGATAGCCGCAGCTTTAACTGTACGTGGCTCATCACCTTCAGGAAGAACGATACGTTTACCTGCTTTACGAGCGAACTCAGTTAGCTGGTAACGGAATGCTGGAGGGCTTAGACGACGAGACTTCTTAGTACCTTCAGTCATAGACTCGATCCAGTTGCCATCGATGTTGCCAGCAACGTGCTCGTTAATGAACTCGATACGCTCTTTATCGTCAGCAGGAACTTCGATGCTGAAACTCTGTAGGTTCAGAGAAGTCTGCCAAGTGTTACCTTGCGCTTTGAAGATAGGCAGACCAGAATCGAACGCAGGCTTACATAGGCCAACGATCTGTTCTGGGATATCGTAACCGCCAGTCAGAAGGATTGCACCGATTTCAACACCGTTCATTGCAGCTAGAGCCGCAGCAACGATGACGTCAGGACGGTCTGCTGAAGTGACTAGCAGTGAACCTGGCTTGAAGTGTTCAATCATGTTTGGTAGCGAACGTGCACAGAAAGTGATGCTCTTAATGCGGCGAGTTTTAATATCACCAGCATTGATGATATCCGCATTCAGGTGCTTAGCCATATCGATAGCACGTGTCGCGATTAGGTCAATGCTCCATGGCACACAACCTAATACACGGATTGGAGATGTGTTAAAGATCTCCATTACTTTCATTTCGTTTTGCTTCGCACTATCAGCATCGTCAAAGATTTCTGATAGGTCAGGACGCGTACGACCTGCTTCATCAACAGGCGCATTCAGTTTGTTGATGATAACGCCTGAAATGTTCTTATTCTTAGTACCACCGAAGTTTGAACATGCAACTTCGATGCGCTCTTTAAGTTGCGCAGGGTTGTCTGTACCTGGAGTGGCAACAAGCACGATTTCAGCGCCAAGTGTTGCCGCGATTTCTGCGTTTACTTGGTTTGCAAATGGGTGCTTGCGAGTTGGTACTAGACCTTCAATAAGCGTTACGTCTGCATCATTGTTGATCTGGTTGTAACGCTCAACCACTGTTTCTAGTAGTTCATCCATGTTGTCATTACCGATTAGGTTTTCGGCAACAGACATTGTCATAGGTGTACCAATCTTCATATCGCTGTTAGCGCCAACGATTGTTGACGTTAGATCTGGCTGATCGCCGCCAGAACGTGGTTGACAGATTGGTTTGTAAAAAGAAACTTTAACGCCTTTGCGCTCCATTGCGCGCAGAACACCCATGCTTACGCTAGTAAGACCAACACCAGCACTTGCAGGGATAAGCATAATAGTACGAGACATTCGTAGAGTACCTTTAGCTATTGGGGGAAAAGCTCAACTGCGTGTTCCTGACTAAAACGAGGATAGAAGTTGAGCCCCATAGTAAGAAAACCGGCTGACGAGGTCAGCCGGTTAAGTCAATTAAAGACCTGCTAGACGAGCAGTGTCTTCAGCGATAACTAGCTCTTCGTTTGTAGAGATAACCATTGCTGGAATACGGCTGTTTTCTGTTGTGATAGTGCCTTCACCACCGAAACGAGCTTTAAGGTTTGCTTCGCTATCGACTTCGATACCGAAGATGCCTAGACGGTTAAGAACCATTTCACGGATTGGGCCTGAGTTTTCGCCGATACCGCCAGTGAACACGATAGCGTCTAGACGGCCTTCAAGAGAAGCTGTGTAACCCGCTACGTACTTAGCTAGACGGTGACAGAACACGTCCATAGCACGAGTTGCTTCTTCTTTCTCACCGTAGTTGTCTTCAACGAAACGACAGTCAGAAGTCACTTCAGTTAGACCCGCTAGACCAGACTCTTTCGTTAGCATGTTGTTGATTTTCTCAACTGAGTAACCAAGAGTGTCGTGTAGGTGGAAGATGATTGCAGGATCGATGTCACCACAACGAGTACCCATTACTAGACCTTCAAGAGGAGTTAGACCCATAGAAGTGTCTACTGACTTACCGTTCTTAACCGCACATACAGAAGCACCGTTACCTAGGTGACAGTTGATGATGTTTACTTCTTCAACTGGCTTGCCAAGGATGTTAGCTACTTCACGTGTGATAAATAGGTGAGAAGTACCGTGCATGCCGTAACGACGGATACCGTGCTCTTTGTACAGGCTGTATGGAAGAGCGTAAAGGTAAGACTCTTCTGGCATCGTTTGGTGGAAAGCAGTATCGAACACAGCAACGTTTTTCAGCGCTGGGAAAGATTTTTGAGCTGCTTTGATACCGATGATGTGAGCAGGGTTGTGAAGAGGTGCCAGTGTTGCACAGTCTTCGATGCCTTTAAGTACGTCGTCAGTAATTAGTGCAGACTGAGTGAACTTCTCGCCGCCGTGTACAACACGGTGACCGATTGCTGCTAGGTTCTCAGAAAGCTCTGGCTTAGAAGCAAGAATAGTTTCTACCATGAACGCTAGTGCTTCTTCGTGAGCTGCACCGTTGCCCAGTTGAGCTTCGTGCTTACCGTCAAGTTTCCACTTGATACGAGCTTCTGGAAGGTGCAGACATTCTGCAAGACCCGTTAGATGCTCATCACCGCTTTCTGCATCAACAACAGCAAATTTAAGAGAAGAACTACCGCAGTTTAAAACTAAAACTAGCTTTGACATGAGTGACTACCTGTAATAATCAGTTAGGATAAAAATTAATCACAAGAATAGACGATGCATTACAAGCTGCGTACTAATCTTGGTCAAAAAAACTTAGAATTCCATATAAAAAGACAGTGGCGATCCAGATCAACCACTCTTGCATCCGCTGCAGAAAGGTCTCAAGAGTTGCTTAAATTGTAAATAACGGCAACAATGAGATTGTGGGTCCGCAAAGGATAACGATAATAACCAATGATAACAAAAAAAATTTGAAAGAATATTAACTTTCATCAATTTTTTGTCCTTATAGTTGAATCTTTCAACTAAATTTTAGTTTTGGACCCACGGACGAAGTGAGAGAGCCCCCTATGAGTAATAAAGTCGGTTTAGTTCACAGCCTACGAGACGGGCAAAAGTACATGGATATTTGGCCCATGCGCAAAGAGCTGAATATGCTATTCCCTGAGCAGCGGATCATTAAAGCAACTCGCTTTGGTGTAAAAGTGATGCCCGCTATTGCCGCGATCAGCGTACTTACCCAAATGGCGTTCAATAATTACCAGTCGATGCCTCAGGCCGTGATCATTGCATTATTTGCGATCAGTATGCCGATTCAAGGCATGTGGTGGTTAGGGAATCGATCTAATACTCAGCTTCCGCCAGCACTTGCCGGCTGGTACCGCGAAATTTACCAAAAAATTGTCGAAAGTGGCTGTGCGTTGGAACCGATGAAATCGCGTCCTCGCTATAAAGAGTTAGCACAGATACTCAATCGTGCGTTTCGTCAGTTAGATAAGTCAGCGTTGGAGCGCTGGTTCTAATATAAGCGACGAGCTTCTAGTGAAAAGTGTTGGCATAGCAAATGTTGTGTCAATAATTGCTCGCCACTCAAACAAAAAAACGCCCACCGAAGTGAGCGTTTTTATCAATTCAATCATTCAACATTAGTTGAACATAGCGATTGCTTGTGCTGGTTCTACATACTCTAGGTTAAAGCTTTCAGCCACTTCTTTACACGTTACTTTACCGTGAATGACGTTCAAGCCTTCTAGGAAGCCTTTGTCTGCGAGTAGGGCTTCGCGGTAACCTTTGTTAGCAAGTTTAACAATGTACGGCAGTGTTGCATTGTTAAGAGCAAACGTAGAAGTACGAGCAACTGCACCTGGCATATTTGCAACACAGTAGTGAACTACGTCGTCAACGATGTAAGTTGGTTCTGCGTGCGTTGTTGCGTGTGAAGTCTCGAAACAGCCGCCTTGGTCGATTGCTACGTCAACAACCGCTGAACCTGGCTTCATCTTAGCGATATGCTCTTTTGTTACTAGTTTAGGCGCTGCTGCACCTGGGATTAGTACTGCGCCAATAACTAGGTCAGCTTCTAGAACATGCTTCTCAATGGCATCTTCTGTAGAGTAAACCACTTTTGCACGACCTTGGAATTCTTCATCCAAACGACGTAGAGCGTCTACGTTACGGTCAAGGATAGTTACGTCAGCGCGTAGACCTACAGCCATACGTGCCGCGTTAGCACCAACGACACCGCCGCCGATAACGACAACTTTAGCTGGCTCAACACCAGGTACACCGCCAATCAGAAGGCCGCTACCACCGTGAGATTTCTCTAAAGTTTGTGCACCCGCTTGAATAGACATGCGACCTGCTACCTCAGACATTGGCGCAAGTAGTGGCAACCTACCCATATTATCTGTTACAGTCTCATATGCTATACAGACAGCTTTGCTCTTGATTAGCTCTTCAGTTTGTGGAAAATCTGGTGCTAGGTGCAAATAAGTAAATAAAATTTGCCCTTCTCGAAGCATAGCTCGCTCGACAGCTTGAGGTTCTTTAACCTTTACAATCATTTCTGCTTTCGCGAAAACGTCAGCAGCGGTAGGAAGAATGGATGCGCCTACAGCGATGTAATCATCGTCTGAAAAACCGATGCCTGAACCGGCATTAGTTTCAACAAAAACTTGGTGACCTTGAGACACTAGCTCGCGAACGCTCGCTGGGATCATACCAACACGGTATTCGTGGTTTTTGATTTCCTTAGGTACGCCAATAATCATCCTGAATCCTCATTTTATGTTAGTTGTATAAACTATGATGGTTGTATTAACTGTTTGTAGGGTAATTCTGTCGAATTAATATCTAGTATAGATATGTTTGAATAAAATTTGATACTGAATATTAAAAAGTTGTAGTATATTTTTTTGCAAGGAAGTAATAAGGTGGAATAAAAAATGGCAGACAACAATAAAAAGCCGTCCAAGGATCTAGATCGCATCGACCGCAACATTCTTAATGAGTTGCAGAAAGATGGTCGAATTTCGAACGTAGAGTTATCAAAACGTGTAGGACTTTCTCCTACACCGTGTTTGGAACGTGTACGTCGTTTAGAGCGTCAGGGGTACATTACGGGTTATACCGCATTGCTTAACCCGCAATATCTCGACGCGTCATTACTCGTGTTTGTAGAGATTACGTTAAACCGAGGTGCACCAGACGTGTTTGAGCAGTTCAACACCGCGGTGCAGAAACTGGATGATATTCAAGAGTGTCACCTAGTTTCTGGTGACTTTGACTATTTGTTAAAAACACGTGTATCAGACATGAGTGCTTACCGTAAGCTTCTGGGTGATACGCTTCTTCGTTTACCAGGTGTTAACGACACACGAACATACGTGGTAATGGAAGAAGTCAAACAAACCAACCAGTTGGTGATCAAAACTCGATAGTTCTGACATGATCTCAAGCCTAAAGTCCTAATAGCTTTCGATATTCTGACTTTAAGCAATTGGGTTTTTGCGCCTGATATGGTTAAATCGATAGTCCGAGTAGCGTTGCTGCTCGGACTATTTTTTTCTTACCGATCAGAGCCTCTTCGCTCATTGGTGTTTCACATAGATAAAGTTGGTTATGTTTAAAGAAACCAAAAATAAAGTACATACGATCATTAAGACGGGTGAGGAATCACCGACGTCCCGCCTCAGCGGTCCACAACGCCTTCAGGAATGTAGTTTGATCGTGATTGTTTTAATTTCGATATTCCTATCAGTGGCACTGACGACCTTTAGTGCCGCCGATCCTTCGTGGTCGCAAACCGCATGGGGGGGAGAGATAGATAACGCTGGTGGGCTCGTGGGAGCTTGGTTGGCGGATACGCTGTTTTTTGTTTTTGGTTCTTTAGCTTATGTGATTCCATTTGTGGTGACGGCAACGGCCTGGGTCATGTTACGCAAACGCGAAGAAGGTGAAACGCTCGACCTCATGCTTTGGGGGGCTCGATTGTTAGGTCTCACGGTCATCATTTTGACCAGCTGTGGTTTGGCGGATATCAACTTCGACGATATCTGGTATTTCTCCTCTGGCGGGGTGATTGGTGATGTCTTGACCAGTCTTGCCCTTCCAACACTGAATGTTTTAGGTACCACTTTGGTCTTTCTTTTCCTGTGGGGGGCAGGGTTTACCTTGCTCACGGGTATTTCATGGCTGTCGATAGTTGATTGGCTCGGAGAGAAAACCATCCAACTCATTACTCTGTTGGTTAACAAGATGAGAGGTCGTCAGGATGAAGTTCTCGAAGCGGAACTCAATCATTACGAAAGTACGGATTCTCTAACCATTGACCCTGAAGAAGCCCAACCACAAGCCCAGCCAGCAACGCAAAGTGAAAGACGCTTTAATATCCATATGCCAGAGATGGCAACGGTCAAAACCGTAGAACCTGCGCCTCAACCTCAGGTTCGTGAGACAGCAGAACCAGAGTGGCAAACGACGGTTGAACCATCGATGGAATTCTCCGCAATGACCAATCATGCGGAGGTAGAACCGATCGACCCAGCACCAACGCTTGAAAGAACCAAGCAACTTGGTGCTACGATTGAAGAGTTAGAAAATGCTGCGCGTAGCGTTGATGATCTTGCGCCAAGCCCAGAGGTTACCGCGAGTGTGGAAGAGCAACTCAGTGTTGCTTGCGCACAAGAGTCAGCACCATTACCGTCAGAATCATCGAATCAAGAGAGGGTTGATCTGCCTTGGCACACTGACTTGGTTGAAGAAGAGATTATTCAGCCTTCAATTAGCGATTCTGACTTGGCACAAATCTCTTCTGAAATTACCCCTGACGAAGAGTATCAGGAACCTGTTATTTCATCCTTTGATGTCGTTGAAGATTCTGCGGCTGAAATGGTTCATCCACTAGAGGCAGAAGACATTGCTGATAAAGACGCGGCGGCTCTGCACAACCTAGTTGAAGAAGCGAAAGCAAAAGTGGTTGCACAGCAGAATCCATTTTTGGTTCAGCACGAGCCAAATCTGCCGAAACCTCTTGAGCCGATGCCAACTCTTGAGCTGTTGTATCATCCAGAAAAACGAGAAAACTTTATTGATCGCGAAGCGCTGGAGAATATCGCTCGTCTGGTAGAAGCCAAACTGGCAGACTACAAGATTCAGGCAACCGTTGTTGATATCTTCCCAGGCCCTGTCATTACAAGATTTGAACTCGATCTCGCACCGGGTGTGAAAGTAAGCCGAATCTCTAGTTTGTCGATGGATTTAGCTCGTTCGCTATCTGCGATGGCGGTTCGTGTTGTCGAAGTGATTCCAGGCAAACCTTATGTTGGTTTAGAGCTACCCAACATGAGTAGACAGACGGTTTTCTTCTCGGATGTGGTTGGCAGCCAGCAGTTTATTGAAGCCAAGTCTCCAACGACGGTTGTACTTGGTCAGGACATTGCCGGAGAGGCCGTGGTTGCCGATCTGTCTAAAATGCCACACGTTCTGGTGGCGGGTACCACAGGTTCCGGTAAGTCCGTGGGTGTCAACGTCATGATTCTCAGTATGCTATATAAAGCCACACCTGAAGAGGTTCGCTTTATCATGATTGACCCTAAAATGCTGGAATTATCCGTGTATGAAGGGATCCCGCACCTCCTTTCAGAAGTTGTTACCGACATGAAAGACGCATCCAATGCTCTTCGCTGGTGTGTGGGTGAGATGGAACGACGCTATAAGCTGATGTCGTTACTCGGGGTACGTAACATTAAAGGTTTCAACGATAAGCTAAAAATGGCAGCAGAAGCGGGGCATCCGATTCACGATCCGCTTTGGCAGCCGGGCGACAGTATGGATGAACATGCTCCGCTATTAGAAAAGCTACCATATATTGTTGTTATCGTTGATGAATTTGCAGATCTTATGATGGTAGTCGGCAAGAAGGTTGAAGAACTGATTGCTCGACTTGCTCAGAAAGCCCGTGCAGCCGGTATTCACTTGATTCTGGCGACACAGCGTCCTTCCGTTGACGTTATCACCGGCTTAATTAAGGCCAACATACCAACACGTGTGGCATTCACCGTTTCGACTAAGACGGACTCTCGTACCATCTTGGATCAGGGTGGCGCAGAGTCGCTACTTGGCATGGGTGATATGCTCTACTTGCCTCCAGGTTCTAGTCACACTGTACGTGTTCACGGCGCATTCGCCTCGGATGATGATGTTCATGCGGTAGTGAACAACTGGAAAGCGCGCGGTAAACCAAACTATATTGATGAGATCACTAATGGCGATCAAGGGCCTGACGCGCTGTTGCCGGGTGAGAAATTGGAAGATGATGAAGAGATGGACCCACTGTTTGACCAAGTCGTCGAACACGTGGTTCAGTCACGTCGTGGCTCAGTTTCAGGGGTGCAGCGCCGCTTTAAGATTGGCTATAACCGAGCGGCTCGAATTGTCGAACAGCTTGAGGCACAAGGTATTGTCAGTGCGCCAGGTCACAACGGCAACCGTGAAGTGTTGGCACCAGCTCCCGGTAGGGAAATGAACTAGCGGGCGTCGCCCGCTGTTTAGAGAGGGCGAGAATGCTTCGCTGCGAGAGTCGAGAACGAACTCCGCCCTGCGAGACATATCTGTGGTGAGTGAGTCGCAAGATACTGGCAGGTCAGCTCCTTTGTAATTTAATCCTCCAGATATAAAAAGAAAGGGTTGACACCATGTGCCAACCCTTCAAACTTTTCACGACTCTCTATCGCTTACTCTTCGCCAATTGCGCAACCACTACAACAGCCAACGCCACTAAGTTTGCAGCAAAAATCACCACTAGCCACTGTGGCATTGATAGAGTCAGGAATTGCCACACCACCTTGCTGCAGTCACCGTAAGCTTCAAACATCCATGGAACCCACTTGTTGAGCGGTGCCCAGTCTGGGAAGGTCACAAACAGGTCACAGGTAGCGAATGGTGATGGATTAAATTGGTAATCAACGTGCTGTAATGCCAAAGTCAGACCTTTGTATGAGCTCGCGCCCCATGCCGCAAGACCTAGCCAACGAATAACAGGGTTGTTTGGGGCAATTAAACCAACTAATGCTGCTCCACCAATGCCGAGCATTGCAACTCGCTCATAGATACACATCACACATGGCGATAGCATCATCACATGTTGAAAGAAGAGGGCGCATGCTTCAAAGAAAACAACGAAGAGTAACAGCAACAACCAAGACAGTCGTCTTTGTGAAAATGTTTTGATACTGGAAAGAATGTTCACACAGATATCCTGTAGTAATAAAAAAGCTCTGAGTTATCAGAGCTTTTTATCGCGGAAAAGTTTCTCTATCAACAAAAACTTTTACTATTTAGTGTCCAGAAGATACTGCTGGGGCAATATCACCCACGTGAGGCATAATCCAACCAGCGTCGTAGAACCAAGCGGTCATTGGTTCTACCAAGAACACAATACCTGCTAAACCAACCAGTGCTAGCACTAGGGTGTAAGGCAGTGCCATCAGCACCATACGGCCATATGAAAGGCGGACTAGAGGAGCTAATGCAGACGTCAGCAAGAACAGGAATGCTGCCTGACCGTTAGGGGTAGCAACTGATGGTAAGTTCGTACCTGTGTTGATTGCAACCGCTAGTAAATCAAACTGCTCACGAGTAATAACACCTTCAATAAGAGCCGTCTTAACTTCGTTGATGTACACCGTACCAACGAATACGTTGTCTGATACCATCGACAGCAAACCGTTCGCCACGTAGAACAGAGCCAACTGAACTCCCTTATCTTCAACATGAAGTACTGCGTCAATCACTGGCTTGAATAGTTGCTGGTCAATGATTACCGCTACGACAGCGAAGAATACCGCGAGTAGTGCTGTGAACGGCAGAGCCTCTTCGAACGCTTTACCCATAGAATGTTCTTCAATTACGCCCGTAAACGCAGTTGCGAGGATAATCACCGAAAGACCGATCAAACCTACTGCTGCTAAGTGAAGCGCTAGACCTACAATCAACCAGACAGCGATGATGCCTTGGATCCATAGTTTGGCAACATCTTGGTTTGTACGTTTTTTGCGCTCCTCGTTGTCGAAGTCGACTAGGATCTGACGTACGTTTTCAGGTAAGCGTGCGCCGTAGCCAAAAACTTTGAGCTTCTCGACTAATACACAAGTCACCATACCGCAGATGAAAACCGGCGCCGTCACTGGCAGCATGCGAATGATGAACTCACCAAATTGCCAGCCTGCTTGGTCGGCAATGATTAGGTTTTGCGGCTCGCCAACCATGGTCATTACACCACCAAGTGCCGTACCGACACCTGCGTGCATAAGCAGTGAGCGAAGGAAAGCGCGGTAATTTTCTAAGTCATCACGAGTTAGCTCTGAGAGGTGATCATCTTGAGTATGGTCGTGTGATGCATGCGGGCCTTGTCCTGATGCGACTTTGTGGTAGATAGCGTAGAAACCCACTGCAACACTGATAACAACAGCGATAACGGTCAAAGCATCAAGGAATGCCGATAAGAAAGCCGCCGCGAAACAGAAAGCTAGCGATAGCATGCTCTTAGAGCGAATACCAAGCAGTATCTTAGTAAAGATAAACAGCAGTAGCTGCTTCATGAAATAGATACCTGCAACCATGAAGACCAGCAGTAACAGTACTTCGATGTTGGCGACAAGTTCGTGCTTAACCTGCTCTGCGCTCGTCATACCGATAGCAACCGCCTCAATTGCCAACAAGCCACCAGGCTGAAGTGGGTAACACTTTAATGCCATGGCAAGCGTGAAGATAAACTCAGCGACGAGTAACCAACCAGCGACAAATGGGTCGACAAAGAAGAAAACGAGAGGGTTAATGATTAAGAATGAAATGATGGCAATTTTATACCAATCTGGGGCTTTACCAAGAAAGTTCTTAATAAATGCATTTCCGAGTGACATCGGCATGATTCAAATACTCTTATATGTTGTTATGAATAGACACTGCAAGTGCTTGTATCTATTAACCAGCAGGCTACTTGTTCTGTCTAGGGGGGAAATACCCCTAAATAGGAACCAACCTGATTCAACAGTGACTTAGAAAAACAACATCGAGATCACGTTCATGTGGTCTTGCCAAGTCACTCCCTGAGAAAAACAAGCACTCCTTTACTTTGGTCGCCACTGTACTCTTCGAAGAAATTTAGTCAATGGGAAAAATAACGCTAGCGTTTTTATCTACAAACTTTTGTTTAAAAACGCGATCAAAGTGGCGTAAAAACAGGATGAGAGTTGTGAAAAACAAGGTTTAATGAGAGCTGACGTTTGAAAGCTTAGAATAAGAAAGAATATGTAATAATTATGAATGAAAATTACCTGTAAAGATTGCAATTATTAAATCTTAAATTTTGCGGATGGAGCTCGATATATAAGGGGTGATCAATGTTTATAATATGTTAAAATTGAAAATTCCGCTGTTTCGTTGACCAATGTCTGTCAATGAATTCTGCATATATTTAGAGCTATAGCTCTATTGTGGTTTTGACGCACGTTTACTGAGTGTTTACAGAGTGATGGTTTCCGATATGTTAGAACTAGTGGTATGATGAGTTTCATTAGACCCATAAAAATACAAGATTGGATAAGTTATAAATGGTCATTAAGGCAAAGAGCCCAGCAGGATTCGCAGAAAAATACATTATTGAGAGTATTTGGAAAGGGCGTTTCCCTCCAGGTTCTATTCTACCAGCCGAACGTGAGCTCTCTGAACTGATTGGTGTTACACGCACTACTTTACGTGAAGTACTGCAACGCCTTGCACGTGATGGCTGGTTAACCATTCAACACGGTAAACCGACACGTGTAAATCAATTCATGGAAACGTCAGGTTTGCACATCCTCGATACGTTAATGACGTTGGATGCAGATAATGCGACCTCGATTGTTGAAGACTTGCTTGCAGCACGGACAAATATCAGTCCAATCTTTATGCGCTATGCATTCAAAGCGAATAAAGAGAGCGCGGAAAAAACCATCTCCAACGTAATCAATTCATGTGAAGCACTGGTTGCCGCGGAATCTTGGGATGTGTTTATGGAATCGTCTCCATACGCAGATAAGATCCGTCAACATGTAAAAGACGATGGTGAAAAGGATGAAGCGAAACGTCAGGCAACTTTAATTGCTAAAACGTTCAACTTCTATGATTACATGTTGTTCCAACGCTTGGCGTTCCATTCAGGTAATCAGATTTATGGTTTGATTTTCAATGGCTTGAAAAAACTGTATGACCGAGTGGGCAGCTACTACTTCTCAAACCCAGAAGCACGTGAACTTGCACTGCAATTCTACCGTGATTTGCTCGAAGTCTGTGAAACAGGCAATCGCGAGCAGATTTTAGTTGTTGTTCGTCACTATGGTATTGAAAGTGCGCAAATCTGGAATCAGATGAAGACCACCTTACCAACGAACTTCACAGAAGATGATTGCTAATTCAGTTGTTTTCGACAAAATTGAAAAAACCGCCTAAAAGGCGGTTTTTTTTGTTGTGGCTTTAGCAGTCAGAGCACTGATCGTCGCTACCACCCGCTTCGGTAAACCACTCAGTCAGGTGACGTTTTAGATCTTTTAGCTCGTCTGGACCAATCAGAGCTAAACCAAGATCCTCAGCGCGAGTAATGTCATTATGTCTTAGTGGACGGAAGCTAACCAGCATGGCGCGAGCTTGTAACCCGCCCAATAAATCACGCAATGATTCAAGTTTGTAAAGAGTGTCATCACCATCGTCACGCATTCCCTTCGTCTTACATTCGATGATGTGTAGCTTGTTATTCACTACCGACGCGACATCGAGCTCATTACGTACTTCTCTATCGCCGAGCTGACGATAAACCTGTACGTTCAGTGAATGGTCTTGGATAGTGGGCATATCTTGCTGAATCTGACGAACGGTACTGTGTACTAAGGTTTCTAGCCATTCACCATTAGAGAAACGACGGGCATCCTCATTGGCAAACGTTAAGACGCCATTGTCATAAGTGGCAATTTCTGCCGCGACAAGATCAGAAAGAAGCATATTGAGCTCACGATAACCTTGCTGTTTTTCCGATAGCTCCACATCTAAACGTTGCTCTTTACGACAGGTCGTCGCGAGATAGTTAAGCGTCGCGAGACCAGGACCAAGTTCTAAAGCGTTGCTAGCCCATTTCTCACCAAGCTGATAAAGCTTTTGGTCAAGCTGTTCCGGTAGATGGTGGTCGTTGAATTCTCCTCGAGCGCCAAAAACAGTGAGGTAATCATCAATGGTAATTCGATCTTGAACTTGGTTGTCGTCGAGCCCGTCAGGATATAGCCAGCACAAGCGATCGCTGTTTGGTTCTACAACAAAAATTGGCCAGTGATAAGTACGGAAAATTTCGTAGACAGAGAGTAGGCGATGACGTAATCCACAACTGGCATTGAGCTTAACCTGCTCACCACGAGCTTTGAGGT
The DNA here is from genome assembly GCF_050113655.1 of Vibrio sp. TRT 29B02. Lineage (NCBI taxonomy): Bacteria > Pseudomonadati > Pseudomonadota > Gammaproteobacteria > Vibrionales > Vibrionaceae > Vibrio > Vibrio sp. TRT 29B02. The sequence goes on along the minus strand of NZ_JBNJOJ010000002.1, from coordinate 106,768 downwards.
TTTCGGCTAACTGAGTGATGGACTGTTTTATCTTGGAGGTGTTTGCAACATTTGGAATTTCAAAAAACTCAGAGGTAATGTTACGTTTTCCCAGCACGCTATGAAGGCGGTGATACATATCTTGTTGGGCTTTGACGCCAATAAAAACGATGTGGTCACTGATGGTGCGATGGTCTAGAAGTGGGGTCACCAGACGGATAGGATCTTGGTCTATGATGCCAACATGAACTGCCATATATATTCCTCATGTTAGGCTTGCGAAAAGGTAAATGAAAAGTGGACAAGCCTTACTAACCATATAATGACATGGGGTATAAAAAACAAGGGCGACTAAGGAAAATAGTCGCCCAAACTCAATAAATTACACTGAGTTGACTTACTAGAGCTTAAATCGGTGCACCAGTTCGCCTTGCTGGTTAGCCAGATTGGAGAGGTTATGACTGGTCGCGGCTATCTCGGCCATTGCTTGGTAGCTCGAATCGGCGATAGCGTTTATCTCTTCGATGTTTCGAGCAATATCATGGGTGGTTTCGCTTTGCTCGTTGGCGGCTTGAGCAATGTGACCACTCATCTGACTGATTTCCATGATCAAGCCTTGAATCTCTTCCATTGCGCTATTGGCGCTGGATGCTTGTTCAACCGACAACACCATATCATCCATACAGCTCTGAATAACTTTGTTCGCCGAGCTTGAACTGCCTTGAAGGTTGCTGATCATGTTTTCTATTTCAGAGGTCGACTCTGTTGTTCGTTGAGCCAACACACGGACTTCGTCTGCTACCACGGCAAAGCCACGTCCTTGCTCACCCGCTCGCGCCGCTTCAATCGCAGCGTTGAGAGCCAATAAGTTGGTTTGTTCGGCAATGTTGCGAATAACATCAAGGATGCTACCAATCTTACCGCTCATGGTTTGTAGATCTTTCACGGCATCTACTGACTGATTCAATCTGGTTTCAAGCTGATTAATCGTAGTGATATTGCTGCCCATGATTTGGCGACCAGATTCTGCGGAAATCTCTACTTTCTCAACCATTTGTTGTGAGTTCTGCGCGCTTTGAGCGACTTCTTGGACAGAATGCGCCATTTCAGTCATCGCTGTCGCAACATTGGCTGTTTGCTCGCGCTGTTGGCTGAGTTGACTTTGTGCTTGTGTCGAAGTGGTTTGGTTTGTCTCTGCGGTCTGGGTCAGATCATTAGAGGCATCATTAAGTCGAACGAGGATGCCATGCAGGTTCTCAGCCAGTGAATTGATATGGCTACTGACTTTACTGAACTCATTATTGTAGCGGATGTCAATTCGCTGCGTCATATCGCCTTGGGTCAAGGACTCAAGTGTGCCAAGAATTCGCGTAAGAGGCTGACGAACACTTTGGGCGATGTGATAACCGATACCAATTGCCATTACAATAACCACGGCGCCAATCGAAATTGAACGTAATACGCCTTGTTCATAGACTTGTCCTGCTTCCTCAAGTGAGGCGGTTAAACCTTGTTGAGCAATTTCGGCGAAAGAGGTCAGTAAGGCCATGGTAGCGTCGACTTGTTCTGTCAGATTGGTAATGTTGGCATAAAGTGCATCTTTGGCTATTAGGTAGGTACTGTGTTGATCAAGTACCCCGCCTTTTTGACCGACGTCGCGAGTAAATTGTTGTACAGACTCGTCGAAGGCATTTTTAATCTCAGGCATCTGAGCAGTCAGGCCTCGATATGCATAATTGAGGTGAGTGACGGCTTTCTTGTTTTTTGCCACAGCTTGGTTAACCAACTCGGTATCACTGCTGGCTAACGCGTCTGATGTCGTGAGCTCGGCATCCTTGAGTTTGATGAAGTAACTCTTAGCCATGACTTTTACGGAGATACTACTTTGGTCATCAACGTACTCCTTCATGCCAAGAGTTAATTCCGAATGTAAACGTTGGAATTGGCGAGTGGACTTTTGAACTTGGGCTTGCGCTTCAAACATCGCGCGGTAGTTAGCCATTGCTTGTTCGGCTTCGGCGAAGTAACCCTGTTCCATCTCTCTCAACTGAACGAGCGATTGCTCCAATTCAGTCTGACCGCTACTTACTTTTTGTAACGCGTCGAGTTGTTCGCTGTAGGCCTGTTTGGTCGCGACAAATTGTTCAGCCAACTGCTCCATACGTTCGAAGCTTTGAGTCGTCAAAAAGTCTTTGAAAAGTTTGTCAGCAGACAACAGAGCGACGCTAGTATTGTTGGCTTGTGAGACCAAGGGTAAAGAAGTGTTGGACACCTCTTCGAAATTATTATGAATTTGCTGCATTCCCCGCATCATCATTAACGTGGTAATGATGAACAAAACAATGATCAATGCAAAGCCCGCGTACATACGCCTAATTACTGAGCCTTTCATAGACCTCTCCCTAAATTAATAAAGTCTTAAAAAAGTAACAAAAAGGAGGCCATTGTATTGATTACGAGACGCGCATTTTATGACGCACAATACAAAATTAGATACGGTAGTTTATCCGTACGCCGTTTAAGAGAGGTGAACACTGTTTTTTATTGTGATCTTGCGAAGCTTGACGCATACTCGAAAGCATTCATTTAATAACACCATAAAGATGGAGTGCTTCATGGCTGAAGAAACCATTTTCAGTAAAATCATCCGCAAGGAAATTCCAGCAGACGTCGTTTATCAAGATGATTTAGTCACTGCGTTTCGTGATATTAACCCACGTGCGCCAAGTCATATCCTTATCATTCCAAACAAGCTTATTGCGACAGTGAATGACGTCGCAGATGAAGATGAATTGGTAATGGGGCGCATGTTTACGGTCGCGCGTAAGCTTGCAAAAGAAGAAGGTATTGCCGAGAACGGTTATCGTCTCATCGTAAACTGTAACGCACACGGTGGTCAGGAAGTTTATCATATCCACATGCATCTAGTCGGCGGTCGCCCGCTAGGCCCAATGCTTATGAGCTAATACCGTCATTGACGATTCCGAACCAAAACGGACTGTTGTTGTCCTAGAACTACATCAAATTAAAGCATGGTCGGTGTAACCATGCTTTTAGCATAACTTTGGGGTACGAAGTGCATAACCACATTCGACTCGCGTTCATTTTGGGGTGCTCATTAGCGCTCTCTGCTTGCGCAAACTTATCTGCAGGTAATCTCTTTAGTCATTACAGTGCACAAAATGGCGAGTTACATCAGTTAGTAAAAAGCGGTGATTACCAACAAGCGGAGGCGGCTCTGCCTGACTACGTCGCAGGCGATATTCTGGATAATTTTGAAAGTGGCCGAGTCTACTTCCTGAACCAGCAATATCCTGAGAGTAAGGAAGCACTTGGGCTAAGTGATAGAGCTGTTCGAGTTCAGCAAGATCAAGCGACTGTGTCAGTCACTCAAAGTGCGATGAGCCTGAGTGCGTTGGCGGTCAATGATAATCTCAACACCTACCAACCTGCTGACTACGAACTTGGCTTTCTCCATCTCTATCTAGGATTAAACTACCTGAAGCAAAATGACTTGGAGGGGGCTTTGATTGAGATGAGACGAGCCAACCAAGTTCAGGAGCAAGCGCGTAAGGATCGAGAAAAAGATCTCGAGTCAGCCCAGAATCAGATGGAGCAACAGGGTTTAACGCCAAACTTAGGCTCTGTATTGTCGAACTACCCAGACGCAGGCAAAACCCTTCAGGCGGTACAAAGTGGTTATTTACTTTATTTATCGGCTTTACTGTATGAAGCTGACAATGATTTGAACAGTGCTTATGTTGACTACCGCCGAGCGTTGGCCGTAATGCCGGATAATCAACAAGTCATAGATGGCACCAAACGAGTGGCAAAGCGTCTCGGCATGAGAGAAGACTTGGTAAAACTCGAACAACGTTACGGCAAGGCCAGTTACTTAGAGAGCGGCAAAGGAAGGGTCATCGTCATTGATGAACGTGGTGTTGTTGAGGCATTGCAGGGCTGGAAACAAGCTTTGCCGTTATATGACAGTCGTGGAGATGGCGCGTGGTATTCTATAGCCTTGCCATATTATCCTCAGGTGCAGAGTGAGGCTTTTTCACCAATAACCTTGAACAATGACCATCTTAGTGGAAGTCTGTTGACGGATGTTAACTTGATGGCACAACGCGACTTGTCTGAACGTATGCCGTCGATCGTGATTCGACAGGCGTTGCGAGTTTGGGCTAAGGATCAATTGAGGAAAGAAGCGGCTAAAGGTGATGATGTCGGCAATCTGCTGTTCAATGTTTGGAATACGTTAACAGAACAACCCGACACACGTAGTTGGCTTACTCTGCCTGGTGAGATATACAGCGCTAGCGCTGTCGTTGAACCGGGTGAGCAAAAAATGAAGATTAATGGTCAGGACTACACCTTTAATGTCGAAGCTGGTCGAACCGCGTTAGTTTGGCTGTCTCGTCAAGGTGAGAGTTCAACCATCTGGCATAAACAGTTAGGGAACATACGATGAAAAAATGGCTTATTTCAGCAGTGATGGCATTAACTCTGCTAGGTTGTGCAGAGAATACCGCTGGGCTTCGTATTGATGGAGCGTCACAAACCGTTTTATTTGGTGACAATGTACTTGCCGGTCGCTTAACCATAGACGATATATCGACCACTCAGGTGGATGGTAGAGCGCGAGGCGTAGTTCGATTAATCAGTCAGTACACTGGTGACCAGTATGTCCAATACCGTTTTTACTGGTATGACGATCAAGGTTTAGAAGTTAACAACAAGCAAGGACCATGGCGTCAGGCAGTGATTCGTGGTACTGAAGAGATTTCAATTTCTGAGGTATCTGTCAATCCAAACGGAACCCAGTTCCGAGTACAGATTCGTCAACTTAATAATTAACAATATAACTAAACTTTAGAGATTTAAGGAACCAACAATGAAGAAAAGTGTTATTGCATTACTTGGTTTAGCTGTCGTTTTGGGTGGTTGTTCAAACCAAGTAAGCTACGGAGACGCTCAAGCCGTTGAAACAACAACGATTGACTTTGGTTCAACTGACCTACAGAAAATCGCTGGTGAAATGGTCGACAGCATGATGATGTCTGGTTCTGTTTCCGCTATTACACGAGATTCGCGTCCGATCGTGTTTGTCGAGCGTATCAAAAACAAAACCAGTGAGCATATTGATACTGAATCCATCACCGATACCATCAGTACTAAGATGTTGAATTCTGGTAAATTCCGCTTCGTCGATATGGATCGAGTGGAATCTGTTCGTGAACAATTGAACTTCCAGAATAACGATGAACTCGTCAATCAAAGTACCGCTATTCAGTTTGGTAAGATGGTTGGCGCTCAGTACATGCTTTACGGAAACCTCTCTAGCATCGCGAAAAACGCAGGTAGCGACAAAGACGTTTACTACAAGATGACAATGCGTCTGATGGATCTTGAAACTGGCTTGATTGAGTGGGCGGACGAAACAGAAATCCGTAAACAAGAATCGAAAAGCTTTTTAGGTCTGTAATGGCTCTCTAAGCGGAAGGAGTGAACTATGGCGCGTATGTCTTGGAATGAAGCATGTTCTCTGGACCGTTCATTGTCGTCGTTAGATCACTTCTTCGCTATGCCCCCTGATTATGCCCAAACGCTAACCGGGGGGCTGACAAATCGTTGTTGGAAGGTAGTGACCAGCGACGGTCAAGCCTATGTATGGCGACCTACCACCCATATTACCCAAGCCTTTTCGATATCTCGTTTTCAAGAGTATCAAATCCTCTCCGCTATTGAATCCAGCCATTTGGCTCCGAAAGCCATTCATATCAACGATCAAGGACTACTGGTTGATTGGATTGAGGGACAACCCTTGACCAATGATCTCACTTTTGACTCGTTATTAAAGACAATGGTGAAAGTTCATGAAGTCGATATTAAGCGCATTCCCGTAGCGCCTTTTAATTATACGGCGCGAGTGGATCACTATTGGATGTTGCTTAATGATGAATACAAAGTGGATCCTTATCTTGCTATCTATACTCAGTGGCGTTCGGCACCGAGTCTTGCCGATGTAGGGCATACCTTGTGTCATTTTGATTTAGCTGGCTACAACATGGTCAAGACAGAGCAGGGTAATAAGGTTATCGACTGGGAGTATGCGGCAATTGCCGATCCGCGTCTTGATCTGACGTTGAGTATTGACGTCATGGAAGAGAAGCCACTTGAAGCTGTGTATCGTTACTGTCAGTTACGTGGAGTTGAAGGTGTTGATGACTGGGTTGAAGGTGTTATGGCTTGGAAGCCGAGAGCAACCATGATGGCCATGCTATGGTATTTACTGGCATACCAGTTATGGGGCGATGAACAATATTTAACCCAAGCGCGTGCACTGAAAGAGACGTTTTGTTGCTAAGATCACTGTTTAGTGTATTCGGTCAGCGAATCTCATAATGACGACTTTTAAACCTTAGTTTTCGTGGTAGATTTAAACCACAAGGATCGGGGGATATACAATGATTATTTATTTACATGGTTTTGATTCGACCAGCCCAGGCAACCACGAAAAAGTACTGCAACTGCAGTTCATCGACGATGACGTGCGTTTTATCAACTACAGTACTCTCCATCCAAAGCACGATATGCAGCACTTACTCAAAGAAGTACACAAAGTTATCGAGCAAGCAGGTGATACTCAGCCGGTGATATGTGGTGTGGGTCTTGGTGCTTACTGGTCAGAACGAATTGGCTTCTTGTGTGGTATTAAGCAAGTCATGTTTAATCCGAATCTTCATCCTGAGCTAACCATGCAGGGGCGAATTGACCGTCCTGAAGAGTACGAAGATATTGCGACTAAGTGCGTCTCTGAGTTCAGAACCAAGAACAAAGGCCGCTGCCTAGTGATTTTATCGAAAGAGGATGAAGTACACGACAATAGTAAAACCGCAGCTGAGTTAGAAGATTACTACGACATCATCTGGGATGAAACGCAGTCTCATAAGTTTAAGAAGATCTCTCAGCACCTCAAAACGATAGAGGCATTCAAAAAGAGTTAAACACCACTATTTTGTTTAAAGCGGCATGAAATCACTAGTGCCGCTTTTTTTTGTTCTAAATCTATGCTGAGAATATAAATATCGCTGAGATAAGTGCAATCTTTGGTTGCGTGTCCTATTAAGCTAGATATAATGAGCTAATTACAAATTTTTTGATAAATATCAAAAAAAATTGAGAGCGGATGGAAAATCTGCCCATCAACGAGTGATTGTTTTAACAATTGGCTCGGAGTCTAATGACTCTTTATCCATTAGCATGTCACATTTTATGTCCCTCTAGGTCGGAACCTCTGATGGGTTAAAACCCTAGGTGTCCCAAAAATACAGAATTCCATCGAGGCGGAATACCGACTCGATTAAGTTTTATTATAATTTTGAGGAGAGATGCTGTGACACGAATTATCGTAGTAGGCGGCGGTGCAGGTGGTCTTGAGCTTGTGACTAAACTTGGTCGCACATTAGGCCGCAAAGGACGAGCAAAAGTCACCTTGGTTGACCGCAAGGCAAGCCATTTATGGAAACCACTTTTGCATGAAGTTGCGACAGGCTCATTGGATGAAGGCGTTGACGCGTTAAGCTATCGCGCACACGCAAAAAACCACCACTTTGACTTTCAAATGGGCGGTCTGCAAGATATCGACCGTGAGCGTAAGGTCATTAAGCTTTGCGAACTGAAAGACGAGCACGGTGAACTTTTGATCCCGAGCCGCGAGCTAGAATATGACATTCTAGTGATGGCGATTGGCTCCACTTCAAACGACTTTAACACTCCTGGTGTGCGTGAACACTGTATCTTCCTTGATAGCCCTGAACAGGCTCATCGTTTCCGTACAGAAATGAACAATGAGTTCCTTAAACTCCATGCTAAGAACGGTAACGGTACGGTTGATATTGCCATCGTCGGTGCGGGTGCAACGGGGGTAGAGCTTTCTGCTGAATTACACAATGCTGTCAAAGAGCTGAGAACGTATGGTTTTGGCGATCTAGATTCAAGCAAGCTGAATGTCAATCTTGTCGAAGCGGGCGAACGTATTCTTCCTGCTTTGCCTCCACGTATCTCTTCAGCAGCACATCAAGAGCTGACTAAATTGGGGGTGAATGTTCGCACCGCGACCATGGTAACCCAAGCTGATGAAGATGGTCTTACGACAAAAGACGGCGACAAGATTCCTGCTCAGATCATGGTGTGGGCTGCGGGTATTAAAGCACCAGATTTCATCAAAGATATTGCAGGTCTTGAGACTAACCGCATCAACCAGTTAGTGGTTAAAGATACACTACAAACCACTCGTGATGATGACATTTTCGTTATTGGTGATTTGGCTCAGTGTACCCAAGCCGATGGTTCATTTGTGCCACCACGCGCTCAGGCTGCACACCAGATGGCGACCCGAGCTTTCTACAATATCGTCGCGAAGCTGAACGGTCGTGAGCTAAAACCTTATGTCTACAAAGACAAGGGTTCATTGGTGTCACTGAGCCGTTTCTCTACGGTAGGTAGTTTGATGGGGAACTTGACCAAAGGCTCAATGATGGTTGAAGGTCGCATTGCTCGTGTGGTTTACATTTCACTATATCGCCTCCACCAGATGGCGTTGCACGGTCTATTTAAGACCGCACTGATCATCTTGATGGGTCGTATTAACCGAGTTCTACGACCAAATTTAAAGCTTCACTAATAAGCTTCATGTGTAAAAAAAGAGCGCTTAGCGCTCTTTTTTTATGTGTGGAATTGGTTACGGAATGATCGAGTAAACCAAGCCATCTTGAGCAAGACCATCAAATATAAACCGATTTCGCGCACGCGTTTCAAATAGCCCACCACATTTCTCGATCAGCTTTTGACTGGCTAGGTTCTCAGGGGAACAAACCACTTCTATACGCGTGACTTTTAGCTGTGAAAAGCAAAACTCAATGAGGGCGTTAACTGCAGCAGTACCGAGCCCTTGACCTTGATAATCGTCAGCAATCCAGTAGCCAATGCTCGCCATGTTAAAGGTGTGATAAAGTTCGTTGATCGCCACCATTCCAATGAGCGCATCGCTTTTTCGGCAGAAAACACCAAACCCGAAGGCTTCGGATTTTACCCAATTCAGTCTGGTTGCGAGGATAAAGCGCTCAGCATCATCATTGGTGAAATCTGCATGGCACCAATCAACCCATCGATGAAGGGTGGGGGAACGCACGATACAAGACTGCAACTTATCGCTGTCTGAACTTTCGATAAGGCGCAAGATTAGTCTGGGTGTAATGATTTGGTAATCTGGGCTCATAAAAGAATAGCCCTCAGTAGAGGGCTAAAAGCAAGATTAGTTAACACGGCGAACCTGAATGATCATGCCCATAAGTGGGTGATCGAGGAAGTGTGTTTCACTGCTGCGCATACGGCGCTTCTGATCGAGTCGGTAGCTCTTGAGATACTCTTCTTTGTGAACGATGGGAGTGACATCCTCCATCAGTCCGATCTGAACAACCTGATTTTCGTCGCTGCTCTGATCACTCAGTGATTCTGGTTGATGCTCTTCTAACGTGACTTCACGTACGCTTGGCGCTTTAAGGTCGAGTTCAACGTCAGCATACAGATAATGTTCTACGTAAATCTGGAGTTTTCCGTCGAGTTGATAGATGGCTTTAGGAATAGATTGCTCTGTGACGCCCTCTAACACCTGTTGGCCGGTCGTGCCGATCATTGAGCCGTCAGTATTAAACTTGCCTGAAAAGTCATAGCCAGCTTGAATGTGGAAGGTCGGGGCAGACAGTCTTCCCTGATCCCCTTGACGCCATGCTTTATGCATCAACACTTCAAAACCAGCGTGCTGCTTAAGCTTTTGCACTTCATCGGTTAGCGCATACTCTGAATAAGGGAGCATTTGCACCCCTTTTTTTGCACGATAGCTCGCATCCGCAAATGTTCCAGCTCGTTCTAAATCGATTTTTGGCAGGTTAGCCGGCCATGATTCAGCGGTTTGCTCCGCATCAACGGCACGTTTAAAAATGATCACTTCGATATCGAATTGACGCTGCGCCATTGACGGCATTGCTACAAGCATTAGCAACAGCGGGATCAGTTTCTTCATTGCAACTCCATGAAAAGGTGCATGGCACCTTAATTTAATTTTGTAAACACTCAAGCCTTAGGTAATAGATTCTGCTGGAACTCGCCCAGCATGTCATTAACAAATTGAATGCGTTTGCGTCTATCCACTAATGGTATCGTAAACTTGAACTTAGTTGGTCCATCCATTGCGAATTTTTGTGGCTGAGATTGCAATAGTTTAACCAAATACATAGGGTTAATGTCAGCATCCGGATAGAATTCAATAAAGCCCCCTTTATCGTGAGCCTCAATCTTCTTCACTTTTAGTGATGCTGCTTTCAGTTTAAGTTGTGCGACTGAGAGTAGATTTTGAGTTGCTTCAGGCAACAGACCAAAACGGTCAATCAGTTCAATCTTCAGTTCGCCTAACTCATCGTCAGTACTGACACTCGCTATCTGTTTGTACATAGAGAGGCGAGTATTGACGTCTGGTATATAGTCGTCAGGCAACAGTGCTGGTAGACGCATCTCGACTTCAGTTTGTTCACGCAGCAATTCATCAAGTGACGGTTCTTTGCCTTCCTTGAGTGCTTCTACTGCTTGTTCCAGCATCTCCATGTACAAGGTAAAACCGACAGACTGAATCTGACCACTCTGCTCATCTCCAAGTAGTTCACCCGCACCGCGGATTTCTAAGTCATGGGTGGCGAGGGTAAAGCCAGCGCCCAAATCCTCGAGCGAAGCGATCGCCTCCAAACGTTTGACCGCATCTTTTGTCATCGCTTTGGGATGTGGCGTGAGGAGATAAGCATACGCCTGATGATGAGAGCGACCAACGCGTCCACGTAACTGATGAAGTTGAGCCAAACCAAGGTTATCGGCACGATCCATGATGATGGTATTGGCGGTTGGAACGTCAATACCCGTTTCAATAATCGTGGTACACACCAACAAGTTGAAACGCTGGTGGTAGAAATCGTTCATGATTCGCTCGAGTTCGCGTTCTCGCATTTGTCCATGTGCGACGGTGACACGGGCCTCTGGAACCAGTTTTTCTAAGTCAGCAGCCACCTTTTCAATGGTCTCGACCTGATTGTGAAGGAAGTACACTTGACCGCCGCGCATAATCTCACGCAGTACCGCCTCTCTCACCACCGCATCATCACTTTGGCGGACGAAGGTTTTGATTGCTAAGCGCCTTGCAGGTGGCGTCGCGATAATGGACAGATCACGCATACCACTCATCGCCATGTTGAGGGTACGTGGAATCGGTGTGGCGGTCAGAGTTAAGATATCGACGTCAGCGCGCATCGCCTTCATTTTCTCTTTCTGACGAACACCAAATCGGTGCTCTTCATCAACGATTAGCAGACCAAGATCCTTAAACTTAATATCGTTGGAGAGCAGTTTATGGGTACCGACCACTAGGTCGACTTTACCGTCCTCGATATCCTGCAATACGAGTTTCTGCTCTTTTGCGGTTTTAAAGCGAGACAGTACTTCAACACGTATTGGCAGATTTGCGAAGCGGTCACGGAAGTTTTCAAAGTGTTGCTGAGCGAGTAGAGTGGTTGGAACCAAGACTGCCACTTGCTTTCCGTTGTCCGTAGCGACAAAGGCGGCGCGCATGGCCACTTCAGTTTTGCCGAAACCTACGTCGCCACACACTAGGCGATCCATGGCTTTTGCCTGGCACATATCCGAAAGTACCGCATTAATTGCCATCGATTGATCATCCGTTTCTTCAAACGGAAAGCCAGCTTTGAAAGTGGCGTATTGACCACGGTCTAAGGCAAATTTATAGCCCGGCTTGAGCTCACGTTTTGCATAGACGTCAAGCAACTCCGCAGCGACATCACGTACTTTCTCTGCGGCTTTACGACGCGCTTTAGCCCACGCTTCACCACCCAGTTTGTGTAATGGGGCACTCTCTTCTGCACCGCCTGAATAGCGGCTAATTAGGTTGAGTGATGCCACTGGCACATATAGCTTAGCTTCATTTTGATATTCAAGGGTAACGTACTCGGTCGTCATCCCTCCTGCCTCGAGGGTTTGCAAGCCTATATAGCGCCCAATACCGTGGTCGATATGCACGACAGGTTGACCGGTTTGCAGTTCAGCAAGGTTGCGAATGACCGCATCGCTATTGGTGACTTTGCGATCTTTACGGCGACGTTGAATGACACGGTCACCGAGCAAATCGCTTTCACAGATTAAGGCGAGTTGATCATCACCATAGACAAACCCGTGTTCTGAGGAACCGAGGATAAAACTGAATTTGGCTTGGCTACTCAGTGCCTGCTCAAAATTTTTAGCTGGTTCTGGGCGTAATTTTATCCGTTGTAATAGCTCAAGTAGGGCTTCACGGCGACCTTCGGATTCGACAGAGAAGACGACTTTTCCTTTGAAGGACTCGCTAAACTGGCGAAGGGCAGCCATGGGTTCTTTGTTCTGATGCTGAACCGCTAATTCAGGTAAGGGTGCGATGTTAGGATTGAATCGTCCTTGTTTTTCACTGACAGGGTCAACAAACAGTTTGGCTTGTGGTAACAGTTTGAATTGACTAAAGAGCTCATCCTTTTGCAGCCAAAGCTCTTGCGGTGGTAACAGTGGGCGCAGTGGATCGATTTTGCGCTGATCGTAACGATAGTCAACATCGGTCAAAAAGGTATCAATAGCCGATTCTAAGTCACCGACGGTGACTAGTAAGCTATCTTCAGGTATGTAATCAAACAGAGTTTCGCTGTGTTCGAAGAACAGTGGCTGCCAATATTCGATGCCCGCAGGCCATGTGCCTTTCGATACCTGCATGTAGACGGACTCGGGTTCGCGGCGCGCTTCGAAGCGTTGACGCCAGCGAATACGAAAGTCTTCAATTGCAGATTCAGAGGTCGGAAATTCGTGAGCAGGTAACAGGCGGATTTCCTTAGTATCTTCAATCGAACGTTGATTTTCAGGATCGAACGTGCGAATCGTATCGATTTCATCATCAAAGAAATCGATACGATATGGGTCACTTGAGCCCATAGGGAATAGATCGAGAATCGACCCTCGGCTTGCGTATTCACCAGGACCAAAGACTTGGTCGACATTACGGTAACCGGATTTTTCCAACTGAAGTCTCAGCTTCTCTAAGGAGAACAAATCGCCTACTTTAACCATTAAGGTATGCTGCAAGAGAAACTCTCGTGGAGACTGACGTTGCAGCAGCGTGCTGACAGGCACAATGGTGATACCGGATGTCTGTGTCGGTAATTGATACAAACGGGAAATTCGGTCAGAGATGATTTCCTGATGAGGCGAAAAACTGTCGTAAGGCAGCGTTTCCCAGTCAGGAAAGAGGGCAACTTCATGACGAGAGAATTGTTCAATCTCTTGTTGTAGTTTCAGAGCCGTTTGAGGATCCGGTACCGCCAGCAGTGTGTGGGCACCATGACGTTCAGCTAGCTCTGCAATGGCGAGTGCTAAACTGGCACCACGCAGATTTCCGAACTGTTTTTTGTCTCCTGCGCCATCTGGGCATGCGAGATTAAGTAAAGATGAGTTAGACATAATGAAAGTCGTTATTTGTCGCGGTTTAGTGAACGCTGGCGAAGTAGTTTCTGCTGTTGGTATAGCGCGGCTTTAATCAGCAGGTCTTGGTCAATGTCTCTGAGTCGACCGTACTTAACAGTGATTAAGTGGGTATCGCTATTGGTCTCAATGTTGGCAACATGGCCATAGCAATAAATTGCCGCAGCAGGATGATCGAGAAACATTTTTACACGCAGCGTTGTGCCAAGCTTAATCACGGAGTCTGACATATAGGTAAACTGACTCGCACCAAATGAATGGGTGTGATGACGCAGCGTGGCATCATCTTGCTGTGACAACATGAAGGTAAGGAGTAAATTCAGCTTAGAGTTTTGAGTATCAAGCAGTTGAATGACATGTTTGAATTCGCTGTTCTTAAGTTCACCACGTGCATTGTCATTGAGTAAGTCGAGATTGCTGAACTCACTGGCGACGATGAAAGGCGCGGGGATTTCCGCTTCAAATTTTTCTGCGCTTGGCAACGATTCGTTGTCTGCCAATGGCTCAATATTAACGGTGATGGTGTGATTAACGGTAAAGAACTCTTGGTCAGACATGCTCGATTCCTTATGCTTTAGAGCATTGATTATCGTTATACCTGACAACTAATCAAGGTATCCCTTTGTTTATTACATATTTTAACGACTAATTGGCAATTAAACACTACAACCGACCTCAATTAATCGGTAGAGTAAACGACAATTACTAGGTCCCTAGACTCTAACTTTGGTTTCTACTATGTTTCATCCAGTCTCTACCTTTATCGGGTTACGCTATCTGCGCGGGCGATCCGGTGACAGGTTTAGTCGATTTGTCTCCTATATGTCGACCGCAGGCATCACTATTGGTGTGATGTCTTTGGTTACCGTTTTATCGGTAATGAATGGCTTCGAAGCCCAGCTGAAAGGGCGCATTTTAGGTGTGTTGCCACAAGCGATAGTCTCGCAAACGGCTGGCGCGACGGAGTACAGCTCGACGCCGCCAGAATTTGTCTCCAAGCTCTCCGATGCAGGGCACCCAGAACCAATAGTAAAAAGTGAAGCGGTGATACAAAGTGTCAGTCAATTGAGCGCTGGGTTACTGATAGGCATTAAACCCTCTGAACATGATCCGATCGAACAGCACCTTATTGCGGGGCGACTAGCCAATTTGCAAGCGGGGAAATATCAGCTGTTCATTGGACACACATTAGCGAGATCTTTGGACGTGACGATCGGCGATAAGGTGCGCCTAATGGTGACAAGTGCCAGTCAGTTTACGCCTCTTGGACGTATACCTAGTCAGAGATTGTTTACTGTCGCAGGCATCTATAACACAGGCTCGGACGTTGATGGCCAGTTGATGCTGACCCACATCCAAGACGCGGGTAAGTTAATGCGTCTAAATGACGATGCTATGACAGGTTGGCGTTTGTTTTTTAATGACCCTTTTGTGGTCGCAGATATAGCAGAACAGCCAATGCCTCAAGGTTGGAAGTGGCAGGATTGGCGAGACCAACGCGGTGAGCTATTCCAAGCAGTTCGCATGGAAAAAAACATGATGGGCTTGATGTTGGGACTGATCATAGGCGTCGCGGCATTCAATATTATTTCTGCCTTGATTATGGTGGTGATGGAAAAACAGGCGGAAGTGGCAATCCTTAAAACCCAGGGTATGACTGACCGTCAGGTGCTCGCCATTTTTATGGTTCAAGGTGCAAGTAGTGGTGTGATTGGTGCTTTGATCGGTGGGGCGTTTGGTATCGCTCTGGCCAGTAATCTCAACCAGATCCTTGATAGCGCAGGAGTGGCTCTTTTCTCTATTGGAGGGGAGTTGCCCATATTAATTAATCCGACTCAAATTGTCGTTGTTGTGGTGTTGGCCATCGCGCTAAGCCTTGCTGCAACCTTGTTTCCTTCCTACCGCGCATCTTCTGTAAAACCAGCTGAGGCTTTAAGATATGAGTAACCTTCTCAAGTGCCACAATGTGTGTAAAACCTATCATGAGGGAGCGTTTGATACTCAAGTATTAAAGGGTGTCAGCTTTGAATTAGCGAGAGGAGAGCTAGCTTCAATTATCGGTACGTCCGGTTCGGGTAAGAGTACTCTGTTACACATTCTTGGTGCGCTCGACGATGCGACACAAGGGCACGTTACCTTTCTCGACCATGATCTCGCTACGCTTAGCTCCAACCACCAAGCCAAACTGCGCAATCAGCACTTAGGATTTGTGTATCAGTTTCATCATTTGTTGTCTGATTTTAGTGCGATTGAAAATGTTGCGATGCCTTTATTGATTGGTGGCGTAAAAGTCAGCCAAGCAAAACTGGCTGCTAAAGCATTGCTTGATAAAGTTGGCTTGAGTCACCGATTAGAGCATCGTCCCGCTGAACTGTCAGGAGGCGAGCGCCAACGCGTAGCGATTGCTCGTGCCCTGGTGAACAGCCCTGCGTTGGTGTTGGCTGATGAGCCGACTGGCAACTTGGATCATTCGACGGCGCTAGCAATTTACGATTTGATGCGCGAATTGAATCAAGAATCAGAGACGGCTTTCCTAGTCGTCACTCATGATGGTGAACTTGCGGCCAAAATGGATCGCCAGCTACACATGCAAGATGGCCTGCTACTCAATCTAGAGGGGGTCTAAGTGTTTTCATCATTATCGTTATTTATCGGTGGGAGATTCAGTCGAGCCAAACAGCGAAATAAAATGGTTTCTTTTATTTCACTGTCCTCGACCATTGGTATCGCTGTCGGAGTCGCCGTTATTATCATTGGCCTTTCGGCGATGAATGGTTTTGAACGAGAGCTCAATAACCGGGTCTTGTCGGTGATCTCACATGGTGAATTCGAAGGGGTAAAAGGCCCGCTAAGTAATTGGCACAATGTGGTCACCCAAGCTGAAAAACATCCAAAAATTGAAGCTGCCGCTCCTTACGTTAAGCTGACTGCTCTTGCCGAGAAAGGAACGCAACTAAAGGCGATAGAGGTCCGAGGGATTGACCCTCAACAAGAGAGTAAAGTCTCCAATCTCAATGCGTTTATCGATGCCCAAGTTTGGCAAGCATTCAAGCCTAACCAGCAACAGGTAATTTTAGGTCAAGGTGTCGCGGACTCGTTGCAAGTCAAACAAGGCGATTATCTGACGCTAATGATCCCCACAAGCGGTGTGACAACGAAGGTTCAGGCTCCAAAGCGTGTGCGCGTTAAGGTCGCTGGACTGTTAAAGTTAAATGGTCAAATCGATCACAATTTGGCATTGATCCCACTCGAAGATGCACAGGCGTACGCCAAATTGGGTGACGGCGTTAGTGGTGTTTCAGTCCGTGTCACCGATGTATTGCAAGCAACGCAAATTGTAAGAGAAGCAGGCAATACCTTAGATGTGTATGTTTATCTGCGCAGTTGGCAACAGAAATATGGTTTCTTGTATCGAGACATTCAACTGGTCAGAACCATCATGTATTTGGTGATGGTGTTGGTCATTGGTGTTGCCAGCTTTAATATCGTCTCTACATTAATGATGGCGGTTAAAGATCGTGCTGCTGAGATCGCTATTTTGCGTACCATGGGGGCAAGCGATGGTCTGGTTAAACGTATATTTGTCTGGCAAGGTGTCTTTTCTGGTGTTCTCGGCAGTGTGGCTGGTAGTGCCATTGGTGTTCTAGTTGCGCTTAATTTGACGCCAATGATTACGGCGTTGGAGGCGTTGATTGGCCATCAATTCTTGTCTGGTGATATCTACTTTGTCGACTTTCTTCCTTCACAGGTCAATGTCTCAGATGTGGCATTGGTGTCGTTGACGGCGGTCGTGCTGAGTTTGCTGGCGACTTGGTATCCAGCCTCTCGAGCGAGTAAGCTTAATCCTGCGGCGGTACTGAGCTCAAAGTAACGCTCAATCAAAACAATAAAAAAGGACCTACTGGTCCTTTTTTTTATTCCATTCGACATCTCAATTACATGTCTGGCAAATCTGTCCTGCGCAATTACACATCGCAAGTTTACTTCTTCAACAAGCCACTTATTCTGATTTTTCGTTTTTGCCAGCTGCGTACAACCGAATAACGCCAAAGGGCTTTGATGCCAAAGTAGCCGGCCATTGCTGAGGCTATACCACAGATCATGCAGCCTAGTAGGAATGGAGGGCCAATAGTGGTCATCTGGTGGAGAATAAACTCCCAAGAAAGCTCAAAATGAAAGTCTTGAGGTGGGACGTGCATTACCCACGCGCCAATCTTATACGCGAAGTAGAACAGAACGGGCATGGTTACAGGGTTACTGACCCAAACGAGTGCAACAGAGAGGGGTAAGTTCACGCCACACATGATCGCGAGACCTGCTGACATGATCATCTGACTTGGCAGAGGAACAAACGCCATAAATAACCCTACTGCAAAGGCACCGGCGGCTGAACGACGGTTAAGACACCATAGGTTAGGGTTGTAAAGCACGTTGCCAAAAATCTTTAGTGCCTTTTGACGCTTAATTACTTCGTGGTCAGGCATAAAGCGTTTAATAAATTTTCTTGGCATAGGGGAATATGACTCTCTACTTAAATTATTGGACGCTAATTTCGTTCTCTTTGTTAATCACGACTAGCCCTTACTGGTTCAGCATGCCCAGTTGGCATTATCTGCTGCTTCCTCTGGCTGTGTTGCTTGCTTCCTTCAAGTATAGAAAAGCCAGATATTGTTCAGGAATAGCCTTAGCGTGTGTCGTCATCCTATTGCACGGCAACTTACTGCGATATCAAACAGAGATGCTTTTTCAAGCAGGTCAGGATATTACCATAATTGCTGATGTTGACAGCCTTTTTAAACCAATAAACTACGGCTTTCAAGGCATAGTTATAGTTAGATCAATCAATGGCCAAGCTTTGACCAGTTTAGCGTGCCCGAAAGTGAGGTTAAAGGGGCCGATCAAGCTAAAACCGAGAGATGTGATTTCAGCCAGTGTAAAAGTGAGTGCAATTTATGGACTGATGAACTCAGTTGGGTTTGATGCTGAGAAATACGCGCTTGAGCAATCGATAGTGGCGTCACTGTCGATAAACAGTAAGCGCAGCTACTATGCCATCACCCGTGAATCACTAAGAACTCGGCTGCTAGACAAAGTCAGGCGCCATCTAGCTAGCCGCGAATTTAGAGGCATGATCTTAGCCGTGATCTTTGGTGTACGTGATGAGATTTCTGCTCAAACCTGGCAGCAACTTAAACAAAGTGGTTTAAGTCACCTGATTTCAATCTCTGGCCTTCATATCGCGATTGTATTTACTTTTGGTTGGTCACTTGGGCTGGTAGCGATGCGAGTGAGCGCTGCGTTACGCTGGACCCCGGTTTTTTTGGGGTTGCTGCTTGCATGGTGCTACGCGTGGTTAGCGGGTTTCTCTATTCCCACTCAACGTGCTTGGTTGATGTGCTGTTTAGTGAGTGTGACGCACTATCGAGCGGGTAGTTTGCCCAGCAGTTATCGTTGGCTTCTTGTATTCGCTTTTCTGGTCGCGATGGAACCATTCTCAGTGTTAAGTCGGAGCTTGTGGATGTCTATGTATGCTGTCGCCATTATCATGCTAAATCGTTCTCTGATAAGGGAGAAGCTAAGCTGGCTCGAGGGTTTATTGAGACTCCAGTTGCTGCTTGTCATTGCTATGGCACCATTAGTGGTTTACCTATATCAGGGACTCAGTATTGGTTCGGTGATTTATAACCTGTTGTTTGTGCCTTGGTTTAGTTTTGTCGTGATGCCTTTGGCCTTTCTCGCTTTGCTAGGCTCGTTGTTGGCAGATAGCACGTCATGGCTATGGTGGGCAGTCGATGGCAGCCTTTTCCCTGTGAGTTGGATGATTGCTAACGCTCATTGGGGATGGCTGGACCTATCAAATACACAGCTAAAGTGGATAATGGTGACGGTGGTGGTAGCGCCTGTGATCATTCTAGTAAGGCGGCGAAACCGTCTGCTAGTATTCGGTGTTATTACCTTGGGTGTCACCGATTGGTCGCCAGCGCCAACATGGAAGTTGACCGCTTTGGATGTTGGCCACGGGCTAGCTATTGTGGTGCAACAAGGGCAGAGTGTGCTTATTTACGATACGGGAGCGGCCTGGAACAACTCAAGTTTTGCCGAGCAAATTGTCTCTCCTCATATCAGGTATAGTGGTATTGAGAACGTCGATTTTTTGATTCTCAGCCATTTCGATAATGACCATGCTGGTGGTTGGATGGAAATACAAGGTTCTTGGCAACCGGAAAACCTCATCAGTAGTCAACGACTTGCTGCTGGACAAGAATGCATCGCTGGGAACAAGTGGCAATGGCAAGAGATCGAAATTGAAGCACTGTGGCCGCCAAAGAGTGTCGAGCGTGCCTTTAATGCTCACTCTTGTGTAGTGAGGCTGACGCATACAATACAAGGGCAAAGTGTGCTGCTTACGGGGGATATTGTTTCGGTAACCGAATGGTTGTTGCTACGTCAGGTCGACAATCTTAACGCGGATATTATTGTTGTCCCTCATCATGGCAGCATTACCTCTTCGACTTTGCCGTTTATCAATGCGGTGTCAGCGGACATAGCGATTGCCTCTGTCGGCAAAAAGGGACGGTGGAATTTGCCTAGTCAGCAAGTTGTCCACCGATATGAAAATGCAGGCGCAACATGGCTAGATACCGCCAATGATGGTCAAATTACGGTCGAATTTTATCCAAATCACACCCAGACAAGCGCACTTAGGTGGTTGAAAGGGGGGACTTGGTATAGGCAGATGCTGCGTAAGGGAGTAGAATAACCGCAATATTGTAAAAGAAAAATAAGCATTTCTATGTCTCTGAATCAAGACGAAACTACTTGGCAAACCTTTAAACGCTTGTGGACTTATATTCGCCAATACAAGGCAGGTCTAGCGGTTGCCGTTGTCGCATTGGTCATTAATGCGGTTGCTGATACTTACATGGTCTCTCTGCTTAAACCCCTTCTAGATGAAGGTTTTGGTAACGCAGAATCTAATTTCTTACGCATATTGCCACTGATCATTTTTGGCATGATGGTGATACGCGGTCTAAGTGGCTTTGTCTCGACCTACTGCCTGAGCTGGGTTTCTGGCAATGTGGTGATGGAGATGAGACGTGCGATCTTCAATCAGTTTATGCACATGCCCGTGACCTACTTTGATAAAGAGTCGGCTGGTGGTCTTCTTTCTCGAATTACCTACGACTCTGAACAAGTAGCCGGTGCAACTAGCCGTGCATTGGTCAGTATTGTTCGTGAAGGTGCGAGTATTATTGGTCTCTTGGTACTGATGTTCTGGAACAGTTGGCAGTTGTCACTGGTGCTATTTGTTGTTGCTCCGCTGGTGGCTTGGGGTATTGGTGTCGTTTCGAAGCGTTTCCGTAAGATCTCAAAGAATATGCAGGATGCAATGGGACATGTCACTTCGTCAGCTGAACAGATGCTCAAAGGTCACAAAGTCGTATTGAGCTATGGTGGTCAGAAAATCGAAAGCGAGCGCTTTGATGCTGTAAGTAATCAGATGCGCCAGCAGTCGATGAAGTTAGTCGCCGCTCAAGCCATCGCGAACCCAGTGATACAGCTTATCGCTTCAATTGCACTTGTTGTTGTCCTGTTTCTTGCAAGTGTCGAATCTATTCGCTCTGACCTGACTCCAGGCACATTTACCGTAGTCTTTTCTGCTATGTTTGGTCTGATGCGTCCTCTCAAAGCACTGACAAACGTAACGTCTGAATTTCAACGTGGTATGGCAGCCAGCCAGACCTTATTTGCATTAATGGATCTTGAAACCGAGCAAGATAATGGCAAATATCAGGTTGAGCGTGCCCGCGGTGATATTGAAGTGAAGGAAGTCACCTTTACTTACGAAGGCAAAGAAAAACCTGCGTTAGTCGATGTCAGCTTTAAAATTCCTCGAGGAAAAACGGTCGCCTTGGTCGGTCGTTCAGGTTCAGGCAAGAGTACTATCGCAAGCCTGTTTACCCGTTTCTACGATGTTGACTCTGGTAGCATCTGCCTCGATGAGCATGATATTCGTGATTATCAACTTAGTAATCTGCGTTCACACTTCGCGTTAGTTTCGCAAAACGTACACCTGTTTAACGACACTATTGCCAATAACATCGCCTATGCGGCAACAGAGAAATACAGCCGTGAACAGATAGAGCACGCAGCCAAATTGGCTTATGCGATGGACTTTATTGACAAAATGGATGATGGCTTAGATACGGTTATTGGTGAAAATGGTGCCAGCCTATCGGGTGGTCAACGTCAGCGTATCGCGATCGCCCGAGCATTGTTACGTGATGCGCCAGTACTGATTCTAGATGAGGCAACGTCAGCGTTGGATACCGAGTCTGAGAAGGCTATCCAGTCTGCGCTTGATGAACTGCAAAAAGATAAAACGGTATTGGTTATCGCCCACCGACTGTCTACGATCGAAAGCGCAGATGAAATTCTCGTTGTTGATGAAGGTGAGATTGTTGAACGTGGTAGTCATCAAGACTTAATCGAGAAAAACGGTGCTTACGCGCAACTGCATCGTATTCAGTTTGGTGCGTAATCTTGATTGAGAAAATCTGGTTCGAAAACCACCCCGTCAAATATCTCCTATGGCCACTTTTGTGGCCATTAAGCCAGTTGTTTGGGGTTATAAGCCGTTCCCGTCGCATCAAATATCAGTCTAATGTTAAACCAAGCTACCGAGCTCCTGTGCCTGTGGTCGTGGTTGGCAACATTACGGCAGGGGGAAATGGTAAAACTCCGGTCGTGATTTGGTTGGTGGAACAACTACAAGCGTTAGGTTATAAGCCAGGTGTGGTTTCTCGTGGCTATGGTGCAAAAGCGCCCTCATACCCATTGGTTGTTGGCGATGATACCCCAACTCAACATTGTGGTGATGAGCCGAAGTTGATTTCTAAGCGAACCGGAGCGCCGGTTGCCGTCTCCCCCAAACGCAGTGAAGCGGTAAACGCCTTGCTTCCTATGGGTGTCGATATCATCATTACTGATGATGGTTTGCAGCATTACGCTCTTGAGAGAGACATTGAAATCGTGGTAGTGGATGGCGTTAGGCGATTTGGCAATGAGTCACTACTGCCTTTGGGGCCATTAAGAGAATCCGTCGCACGTTTGGCTGAAGTCGACCTCATCATCACGAATGGTGGTAAAGCGTTACAAGGCGAAGCGGCCATGACGCTTAAACCAGACCAAGTGATAAACTTAAAAACGGGTCAACGAGCGAATATTTCTACTATTCGAGAGCAGTTAGTCGCAATGGCAGGAATCGGTCATCCACCAAGGTTTTTTAAGACGTTAGAAAGTTTAGGAGCAAAGCCTACCTACCAACTGGGTTTTGCTGACCATAAAGATTTTGAACCGTCAGAATTAGAGCAACTTGCCAATAAAGGCAAACATCTGATTATGACGGAGAAAGATGCAGTAAAATGCGCGAGCTACGCGAAAGATAATTGGTGGTATCTGCCCGTTAGCGCAGTGTTTAGTCCAAGTGATGAAGCGCGTATTTTAAATATGATTAAAGAGGTTAAGGAAAAATATGGATCACCGTCTGCTTGAGATTGTTGCCTGTCCGGTATGTAAAGGTAAGCTTGCGTTCGATAAGGAAAAGCAAGAGTTAGTGTGTAAACTGGATCGTTTAGCCTATCCGATCAAAGAGGGAATCCCTGTGCTTCTTGAACCAGAAGCACGCAATATCTCAATGGACGAGGGCAGATAATGTCATTTACGGTTGTTATCCCAGCACGTTATCAATCGACGCGCCTGCCAGGTAAACCTCTGGCAGACATTGGCGGTAAGCCGATGATTCAATGGGTGTATGAGCAAGCGATCCAAGCTGGTGCAGATAAGGTGATTGTCGCGACAGACGATAGCCGCGTTGAGCACGTTGTTAAAGCGTTTGGTGGTGAAGTATGCATGACTTCGCCAGACCATGAATCGGGTACAGAGCGTCTTGCTGAAGTCGTTGAAAAAATGGCAATTCCTGACGATCACATTATTGTCAATGTTCAGGGTGATGAGCCATTAATCCCACCAAGTATTATCGCTCAAGTTGCACGCAACTTAGCCAGTAGTGAAGCACCAATGGCGACGCTAGCGGTAGAAATCGACCATGAGTCGGAAGTGTTCAATCCAAACGCGGTAAAAGTGGTGACGGATAAAGACGGGTATGCGATGTACTTTAGCCGTGCAACGATTCCATGGGATCGTGACAATTTTGCTAATGACTCAAAGAGTATCGCGCAACCTTTAATGCGTCATATTGGTATCTATGCTTACCGTGCTGGATTTATCAATACTTACATCAATTGGCAACCTACCGTGCTTGAGAAAATTGAGTGTTTAGAGCAGCTACGAGTGCTTTGGTATGGTGAAAAAATCCATGTGGAAGTTGCTAAAGACGCGCCATCTGCGGGTGTAGATACACCAGAAGATCTTGAAGTGGTGAGAAAAATCATCGCTAACCGATAAAAGAAAAGGCCCGAGGGGCCTTTTTTAACATCTATATTTTCGCGTCATAATCATTTCGTTTTGGACAAGCGCCTAGTATCTCTCTGCGACCACTGTCTTTTAGTTCCTCCAGTCTGACGTCAAATCCCCACAAACGGTACAAGTGTTTTAACACTTCCTCATAGCTGTCATCTAAAGGGATACGATCGTGTGGAACGTATTGTAGAGTGAGTGAACGATCGCCACGAACATCTACGTTAAATACCTGAATATTGGGTTCCAGGTTAGACAGATTGTACTGAGCGGCGAGCTTTTCTCTTATGGCTTGATAACCACTGTCATTATGAATGGCGCTCACCTCGATATAATTTTTTCGGTCATCATCGACGATGGCAAAAAGCTTAAAGTCGCGCATCAACTTTGGTGAAAGATACTGACTAATAAAGCTTTCATCTTTAAAGTTTTTCATCGCAAAGTGAACCGCTTCTAGCCAATCTGTTCCGGCAAGATCTGGGAACCACTCGCGATCTTCATCGGTCGGCTCTTCGCAAATTCTACGGATGTCGCGGAACATAGCGAATCCGAGTGCGTAGGGGTTAATACCACTGAAATAGGGGCTATTGTATGGCGGTTGTGCGACGACACCGGTATGACTATGCAAGAACTCAAGAATAAAACGGTCGGTGACTAATCCTTCGTCATAGAGATGATTGAGGATCGTATAGTGCCAAAATGTTGCCCACCCTTCATTCATCACTTGGGTTTGTTTCTGTGGGTAGAAGTACTGACTGATCTTACGCACAATGCGCACGATTTCACGTTGCCACGACTCAAGGAGTGGCGCGTGTTTCTCTATGAAGTACAGGATGTTTTCCTGAGGCTCAGAGGGGAAACGCGCCTTTTCGTTGTCAGGTTCTACCTTTGATTTAGGAACGGTACGCCACAAGTCGTTGACTTGAGATTGTAGGTAGGCTTCGCGCTCTTCTTGGCGAGACTTCTCTTCCGCGATGGAAATTTTCTCAGGGCGCTTGTAGCGGTCAACACCGAAGTTCATCAGCGCATGACAGGAATCCAACAGCGCTTCGACTTCCTTAACTCCATATTTTTGCTCACACTCAGCGATGTAGTTCTTAGCGAACAACAGATAATCGATGATAGAACTTGCGTCCGTCCAAGTCTGGAATAAGTAATTTCCTTTGAAAAACGAGTTGTGACCATAGCAGGCGTGTGCCATGACCAAAGCCTGCATAGTGACGGTATTTTCTTCCATCAAATAGGCGATACAGGGGTTTGAATTAATGACGATTTCGTAAGCAAGGCCCATTTGGCCATGTTTATAGCCTTGCTCGGTTTGAATAAATTTCTTACCAAATGACCAGTGATTATAGTTGATGGGCATACCAATGCTTGAGTAGGCATCCATCATCTGTTCTGAAGTGATCACTTCGATCTGGTTAGGGTAGGCGTCAAGCTTGTAGTGGTCAGCCACTCGCTTAATTTCAACATGGTATTGCTCAAGCAAATCGAACGTCCAGTCTGGACCGTCCGGCAATGCTTTGCTTTTCGTTGGCTTTTTAGTTTTTGTTGTCATACGGCCTCCCTAAGCAGTCTCTTTTCTGAAAAGCTCTCTAAACACTGGGAAAATGTCCTCTACGCTGCGAATATTTTTCATCGCAAAGTTAGGGAAGCTCCCTTCGAGTTTTTCGTACTCATGCCACAAGGTTTGATGTGAACGACGAGTAATTTCGATATAAGAATAATACTGGCAGTGTGGCAGTAAATGTTTGGTCAGTAGTTCGCGACAACGCGGTGAGTCATCGGCCCAATTATCACCGTCTGAAGCCTGCGCAGCATAGATATTCCATTCACCAACAGGGTAGCGTTCAGCGACAATTTCATTCATCAGTTTTAATGCACTTGAAACAATGGTTCCCCCGGTTTCTTGGGAATAGAAAAACTCATGTTCGTCGACCTCTTTAGCCTGAGTATGATGGCGTATAAACACCACATCGACGTTTTCATATGTGCGCGTTAAAAAGAGATAGAGCAAGACATAAAAACGTTTCGCGATGTCTTTCGTCGCTTGGTCCATTGAGCCGGACACGTCCATCAGGCAGAACATCACAGCCTGACTTGAAGGAATAGGGCGGCGTTCGTAGTTTTTAAAGCGTAAGTCGAAGGTATCGATGAAGGGCACAGTTTCAATTCGACGACGCAGATCTTTGATTTCGTTCTGTATACGCTGTTCTTCGAGCATCTGAGCTGGCTCAGACATTTTTACGCGGTCGAGCTCTTCCTCTAACTCACGTAGCATCCTTTTTTTGCCTGCTGTCATGGCGGTGCGTCGCGCGAGAGATTGCTGTAGAGATTTGACCACCGCGATATTGGCGGGAACCCCAGCCGTTTGATAACCGGCACGGTGGGTTTTCCATTCTGTGATTTTATTAATCTGATTTTTTTCTAAGTTTGGCAGTTCAAGATCTTCAAATAGGATGTCTAAGTATTCATCTTTAGAAATCTGGAAAACAAAATCATCTTGGCCTTCGCCGTCCGCGCTGGCATCACCCTCTCCGGAACCGCCCCCTTGTCCACCCCCTTTAGGGCGTTCAATTTTGTCCCCGGTGATAAATTGGTCATTACCCGGATGCACGCGTTCTTTTAGGCCGCCTTTGCCTTGATGAAATACAGGCTCTTTGATGTCCTTGTGCGGAATAGCGACATCTTCACCAGTTTCGGTGTTGGTGATTGAACGGCGATTTACTGCATCCGCCACAGACTCTTTAATCTGATCTTTATGGCGGCGCAAAAAGCGCTGGCGGTTTACAGCACTTTTATTTTTGCCGTTCAGTCGTCGGTCAATAAATTGCGCCATGAGTCACCCCTTATCTCATACAAGCCCTGCAACGAGGGCTGGATCAATCTTGCACCTTACACCTGCCAGAATAAAATAGACTGGCAGGTGAAGTACGGGCTAAAACACTGCTGCTATGATGATTTACGTACGCGTAGATACCATTCAGATAGCAAGCGAACTTGCTTCTCTGTGTAGCCCTTTTCCATCATACGGGCGACAAAATCATCGTGTTTCTTCTGATCATCAGAAGAGGTTTTAGTGTTAAAGGAGATAACTGGTAACAGTTCCTCGGTATTAGAGAACATTTTTTTCTCAATCACAGTGCGAAGTTTTTCGTAACTCGTCCAAACTGGATTGGTACCGTTATTGTTTGCTCGTGCACGAAGCACGAAGTTAACGATTTCATTTCGGAAATCTTTTGGATTACTAATGCCGGCTGTTTTCTCGATTTTTTCTAGCTCATTGTTCAATGCTGATCGATCAAATAATTGCCCTGTCTCTGGATCGCGATACTCTTGGTCTTGAATCCAGAAATCGGCGTAAGTGACATATCGATCGAAGATGTTTTGTCCGTATTCGGAGTAAGACTCTAAGTAAGCGGTCTGAATCTCTTTACCGATAAACTCGACGTAACGTGGCACTAGATAACCTTTTAAGAACTCGAGGTATCGCTCTGCCGTCTCTTGAGGGAACTGTTCACGCTCGATCTGTTGCTCGATTACATAGAAGAGGTGAACGGGGTTTGCCGCCACTTCGGTCTGATCGAAGTTAAAGACGCGCGATAGAATTTTAAAGGCGAAACGGGTTGAAAGACCTGACATGCCTTCATCGACACCTGCGAAATCGCGGTATTCTTGGTAACTTTTCGCTTTTGGATCGGTGTCTTTAAGAGTTTCACCATCATAAACGCGCATCTTAGAGAAGATGGACGAGTTTTCAGGCTCTTTTAGACGCGACAGAATACTGAATTGGGATAGCAGTTCGAGAGTACTCGGTGAACAAGGCGCTTTCGACAACTCAGAGTGATCGAGAAGTTTTTGGTAAATCTTGACCTCTTCCGATACACGCAGACAGTAAGGCACTTTAACGATGTAAACACGGTCAAGGAATGCTTCATTGTTTTTGTTATTACGGAATGTTTGCCACTCGGATTCGTTTGAGTGAGCGAGTATCATGCCGTCAAATGGTAATGCGGAAAGCCCCTCGGTACCGTTGTAGTTTCCTTCTTGAGTCGCGGTTAAAAGAGGGTGTAGCACCTTGATTGGTGCTTTGAACATCTCGACAAATTCCATCAGGCCTTGGTTAGCACGACACAGTGCACCTGAGTAGCTATAAGCATCAGGGTCATCTTGAGAGAAGTGCTCTAACTGGCGGATATCGACTTTACCCACCAAAGATGAAATATCTTGGTTGTTTTCGTCGCCAGGTTCGGTTTTCGCGATGGCGCGCTGATCTAAAATCGACGGTCTCACTTTAACCACTTTGAACTTAGAAATGTCGCCGCCAAATTCGTGCAAACGCTTCGCTGCCCAAGGTGACATAATCGAGCGGACATAACGCTTCTCAATGCCATACTCTTGTTTAAGTAATTCGCCATCCTCGGTGACATCGAATAAACAGAACGGATGGTCATTGACAGGGCTGCGCACACCGTTAGCGGAAAGTACGTAAATCGGCATTTGCTGCATTAATGATTTTAGTTTTTCGGCCAGTGATGATTTACCACCACCTACAGGACCGAGTAAGTACAAAATCTGTTTACGTTCTTCCAAGCCTTGAGCAGCATGTTTTAGGTAGGAAACGATTTGCTCAATGGCATCTTCCATACCGTAGAAATCTTTAAAGGTCTCGTAACGTGAAATGACCCTATTCGAGAAAATACGACTGAGTTGAGGATTCTGCGCAGTATCAATGACTTGTGGCTCACCGATGGCCATCAATAATCGTTCTGCTGCATTGGCGTAAGCACTTTTATCGTCTTTGCAAAGGCTTAGAAAGTCTTGTAGCGATAGTTCCTCATCCTTGGAGGCTTCGTAGCGTGCTTGGAAATGGTCGAAAATACTCATGGTGAATTCCCCTCTGAACCTGTCAAACCTGACAATAAACCCGCATAGAAAAGCAAATCCTTTCTTTATTAATCCTAGTTGGTTTTTAGAATTTTGCTTAAAAAATATGTGTTTAATTGCAATTTGTGACCACAGGCTAGTTGTCAGACCACTAATCAGCTAATGTTGATAAATTAACTATTTAGCAAGGAAATAAATGATGCGCGTAATGTTTGGCGGGTAAATTTATCTCCGAATGACAATCAAGCTCTCTTTTATTTATACGTCGCCTGATGACTTTTTGCTCACAAAGGTTGTTATTGGGATGGTATTCTATATAATTTGATTCCAATTTGTTTTATCAATATAAAGTTTGACTACTATGCAAAAAACAACGTGGCTAAAAAGCTTTTGTATCATTGTTGCAATAACCACTTTACCTGCCGAGGCAAAGATTTCTCAGTGGTCATTGGGAGTCGCCGCTTCTTACTCTCCCGCTGTCTACAAAGATACACCGTCAAACCAGACGGTGATTCCACTTATTGGTTACGAAGGAGAGCACCTTTTTTTACGTGGATTTACCGCTGGCTATCGACTGTTCCCAGTAGGTTCGCCTCACAATATTGTGTTCCGCGCTGCGTATGACCCGAGAACGCTCAAGCCAGAAGATTCAAATGATCCCAACATCAGGCTAGTGGATGAACGAAAAGCGACAGTGTTAGGTGGTGTAAGCTATCAAGCGATAACGCTTATCGGTATGTTTGAAGCGACCGTGGGAAGTGATATCGCAAATAGACACAATGGAGTCTACGCCGAAACGGCTTGGCGATTACCGATCCGAAGAGGGGGCTGGGGAATCACCCCTTCGCTTGGTTATGCATACAACAGTAGTCGTCTCAATAATCACCTGTACGGCGTGAGTTCTGCTGAGGCTACGCGATCAGGATTGACGGAATTTGATGCAGATTGGGATGGACAGATATTTATCGGCGCGAGTGGTTACTTTCATCTTACACCGAGTATTCGAATCTCTGGCGGTGTACGTTACACCAATATAGAGGGGGACATAGAGGGTAGTCCATTGATAGAGAGCGGAGTCACTACCTCTGCGAATATTGGGGTTGCCTACGTGTTCTAAGGGGTATCTCAATCACATGTAGAAAGGGCCGTTGCTTAGCAACGGCCCTTTTTAAATCAAGCGTTAAAGATTTGCTTTAGTTCATTTGCACACAAGTGGTACTGACGAGGGCAGTTGCGCCAGGTGTTTAGCATTCGACGGTATTTGTCCAGCATAGGCATTTGCGCGTTAAAATGATGTTCTCCCTTGCTGAACTGAGGGTATAGCCCTTCAGAATCAACTAGGAAGCGAACGTAGTTAACCAACTGTGCTTCCGATGCTGCATCAAAACCTAAGAAAGTTAGACGACGCTGGTCAACAAGCTTTTGCTCATCTTCAGAGAGCATTTTGTTTGATTCTTGCATCGCATGGTACATTTCCATGATGTCGATAATTTCGCGACACTCTGCGTCAACCAAACAGCCAAAGTCCTTATTGAGTTCGCGCATTTGTAGCTCGTATCCACGTTCCACTATCGTTTGCAAACGTTGATATTTAGCTGCGTTTTCAGGATCCATTTGTGACATCAAATAGTACTGATTCGATAGGATCAAACGTTGAGCGTTGGTCATTTCCATGGTGGCCTCACTAAAATAATCTAATACATTTTTAATGTGCTTAGGTTATCTGTTCCAGATTAACTGAAACATGATCTCAACACATATTTAATATCAAAAGTACAAAGATTGAGTAAGATTTTTTACTTGTCTTGGTGATAGTGATTATAGATATAGTCTCTATCCGAGAAGACGCGCAATAGTTCTGGTTTGAAAACCGTCAACATCGTCACAGTCATCCCATTAAGTAGACCTTCAGGAAAAGCGAGCAGAGGGGTAAACACGAGGTAGTTATCGTAAATCGTGCCCCAATCATAGTCAGTTACTGCAAGCAGATAATAGGCATTGATGAGTAGATGGGCTGTGCCAGTCACGCATCCATTGAGAAAGCCAGCGATAAAGATAAACACAAAAATGTTACGCGGGAGGAAACGGTAACTAGCCAGAAATAATAGATAGCTAATAAGAATTGGAAGTAAACAAGACAACAGTATGAACTGTGGTAGCTGGTAAAAGGATAGTTCGCCAAACAGCGCCATTAATGCACAAACGACCATAGAGATTGCGTAGGCACTGCGCCAGCCATACATTAGAGTCAGAACGGTCAGTCCGAGAAAATGAATAGAGAGACCTTCTTTTATTCCTGCGTCGGCAGACCAAAGAAGGTAAAAAGCAAACACAACGCCGAACGTGACGTGCTGAAAGGTTCGTTCGCTAGTTAGCTTCGGCACTAATACTTGCACGACATCTCTCCAGACAAAAAAGCAGGAAAACAGTACTAGCGAAAGAGCAAACAGTTGATTCAGCGCCACGGAAACCTCAAAAAAAAATACCAACCATATGTAAGGTTGGTATTTTTTACGAATTTCTTAACGAGTGGTATCAGTATTTAACGTTTGAGTGATACTGCTCAAGGATTGATACTATCTTGTCCATCGTCTCTTTTGAAGGAGGGTTAGTTCCTTCCAACGGGTATTCAATACCAAGGGCTTCCCATTTATGAGCGCCAAGTTTGTGATACGGCAGTAACTCAACCTTTTCGATGTTGTCCATATCTTTAATGAAATCGCCCAGCATATGTGCGGCTTCTTCGTCATCGGTATAACCAGGAACCACTACATAGCGAATCCACGTTTTCTGTCCAATTTTATGCAGGTAGCGGGCAAAATCTAATGTACGTTTGTTAGATACGCCGATGAAGTCATGATGGATTTCATCTTTCATATGCTTAAGGTCAAGCATAACCAAGTCAGTCGCATCCAACACTTCATCAATAACTTCAGTAT
The DNA here is from genome assembly GCF_050113655.1 of Vibrio sp. TRT 29B02. NCBI lineage: Bacteria > Pseudomonadati > Pseudomonadota > Gammaproteobacteria > Vibrionales > Vibrionaceae > Vibrio > Vibrio sp. TRT 29B02. Next base: position 74,867 of record NZ_JBNJOJ010000002.1, on the reverse strand, counting down.
GTTTGCGGATATAACCATTGGTATCGAGACAAGTGTGGATACCCTCTGCTTTGGCAGCGCGGAAGAAATCTCGCACGAATTCAGGTTGTAGCATGGCTTCGCCACCTGAACAGGTCACACCACCGCCGGAAGCATTCATAAAGTGTCGGTATGACTTCGCCTCGTTGATGATCTCCTCAACGGTCACTTCTTTACCGTCGTGAGTATCCCAAGTGTCGCGGTTGTGACAGTACATACAACGCATTAAGCAACCTTGCAGAAAAACGATAAAACGAATTCCTGGTCCATCTACTGTTCCGCAAGATTCAAAAGAATGAATACGACCGATTGTTGACATGAGCTCATCTCGTATTAGTAATTTGGCCGTTATTTTATTACAAATGGTAGGGATAAAATAGGTTTTCCGAACCTAGCTAACAAGAAAAGCTGAAATAAGAAAAAAACCGTTTCTTTGCTAAGATTTATGTTATAAAAATGTTATTGGTAACAATTAAATCAATAACAACTAATAACAACAGTCAGGCAAAGTATTTTACATCTGTTTGATGTTAAGGGATTTTATATGGATATGCTTGCACTCTCTCAAAAACAGAAAGTCACACTGTTTTTGATTGTTTTAACGATCGGATTCGCTTTTCTAGCCTTTTTTACTTCAGAAAGATTGTCGAAAATGAAGAGTCAATATCAAAGCAGTGCAGATATTGGTTCGGGGTCTCTGGCCATTTATCAGACCCAAAGTCGTATTCTTACGCTTGGTGGAACACTGGATAGCATGACGGGTGACAAGGTTGCAACGACCAAGACCCGTATTGAAGATATCGTTATGGCAATCAGCGATAACGCCAAGTTCCTCAAACAAGTTGGGCTGGTATCACAAGGTGATGAATTAACCCAAAGTGTCATGGACTTTAAAAGTGCCGTTACGCCTTGGTTAACATTGAAGCAAGAGTTGGGATTCAATATTGACGAAGGCAAGCTGGGGCAGATGAAGCAGACTGCGACCATCATCGAACAAAAAATCGCAGAAACCGGCATGGTGACGCTTAACTCTGATTTTCAGGCGATGGTAAAAGCGCAACAAAACTACTTATTGCAACCCTCTGAAGATAATTTGAAATTGTTCAATCGAGCAATGGCGAGCTTCGAAAGCATGTCCAATGTTTACGCGATGCTTGATCTTTATGAAAAAGAAATTGAACAGTACAAACAGGCTTTTGTGAGAGTGAGTGAGTTATCTCAACAGCTTGGCTCGGTTGAGAAGCAGCTTGATGCTGCAAAAGCCAAAATGACACGTTTGATTGGTGAGATTACCAATGAGCTGGGCGGCATTGGTGCTCGTTATCAAAACGTAGCAGAAACGACGTCGACACAAACCTTGTGGTCTATTTTGGTTGCGTGTGTTGTGTTAGCGATCTTTACCATTGCAATTTTTGCCATGCAGAGTGCGTCTATGTCACGCTCATTGAATCGTACCAAAGAGATACTCAATAGCGTTTCTAAGGGCGACTTTTCCCAGCGAATGATTCTTTCCAAGAACCCCAACGATGAATTTAATCAGTTAGCATCAAGCATCAACCAGAGCTGTACGAATTTGGGTGAACTGGTTTCAGGCGTTCAAAGCAGCAGTTTGGCGCTATCGGGCAACGCTGCTGAACTTAATCAAGGATTAGACCTGCTTGCGCATCACCAGTCTGAGGTGCTCGGTCAGACTCAATTGCTGGCTTCGGCGACTGAAGAGGTGAGCGTGACCACCCAAGAAGTCTCCAACTCACTTGAGTTTGTTGCGGATATTAGCCGATCTTCAACCGATGCAGCGGAAGAAGGCGCTAAGGTTATCAGCGCTGCGATAGGTTCGATTGAAGAAGTAGGTGCCATAATGACGGCGGCTGCCGGACACATTCAGCAGTTGGAAGAGGCGTCAGCAAAAGTTGACTCAGTGATGGATATCATCAATGGCATTGCCGAACAAACCAATCTACTGGCGCTTAATGCGGCGATTGAGGCTGCGAGGGCAGGGGAACAAGGGCGAGGGTTTGCCGTTGTTGCGGATGAGGTGCGTAGTCTGGCTGTGCGAACGGTTGATGCGGTCTCTGAAATTTCAGGCACCATTGACACGATGAAGAAAGAGAGTGCGGAAGTGATTCAATACATAGGTCAGTCTGAATCCTCAATGATCGCAGGTCGTGAGCGAGGTCAGGAAGCCATGAACGCACTGAAAATGATCACTGACAAAACCAACGAGGCGTCGCATCAAACGGAAGTTATTTTTGCTTCAATTAGAGAGTTGGCCACAACCAGTCAGTCGATGGCGGATAACATGACGCAAATCTCAGCGGCGATGAAAGAGCTTGAACAAAATAACGATCAGCTAAGAAAAGTCAGTGGGGTTGTTGAAGAGCGATCAGGCAGCCTCAATCAAGACTGCCTCAAGTTTACGATCTAATCGCGTTTAGAAGAACGCGTAGAGTGATAGGGCGCCGGTTCCGTATATCGATTCCGGCGCCTCTTTGTAATCGGGAGTTTTCGCGGTTGCAGTTAAGCTCGCGCCGAAACTTTGGTTATACCAAGCGAAGCCTGCGACTGCTGTTGCTTGATTGTTTTCCAGTGTAACGTCGTAGATACTCGGATTCTGACCGTTTTTAACCGCGTATTCAGTCACACCTGAACGCTCGCCTTCAATCGTAATGTCATTGAATCGGTAGCGTGCTTCGATACCAGTGAAGACAAACCAGCCACCCTGTGAACCACCAATCATACCGGCACGGAATGGGTTCTCGTTGTCAATGTTTGCCGCCCCCATGTTTCCGCCTAAATCTGAGCCCCAACGGAACATAAATCCTGTGGAAACATCACTGCGGAAGTTACCTGCATTGACTTCAGAGACATTGGAAATTTCGAAGTCTGTATTGGCAATTGCGCGCTGACGCCATAAGTTGAAGTGCGACAGATACCCAACGCTACCAACGAATTTATCGTCAACCTGATATGTCCAACCTCTTGGTTGATCTGAGCCGGTGATGCCGTGAACGATATCTTGTGCTTGATCGGCCAGAGAGCTCTCGCCAGTGGTACCGAGTGTGAGGTTAAAACGCTGAGCTTGTTGAGGGTGCAAACTAATATAGTTGAACTCAGTGTGCAGAAATCCTGCGTACGGTCGGTCATTGACCATAGGCGCTGTCGCTTCAATATCCGAAGGCGTGTACATCTTATGACCAAGGGTGAATTCAAACTTGTCGAGTGAAGCACCGCCCCAGAAAGAGAGACTCAAAGGGCTGAAGATAGGATAAGGCGTAATGCCCCCTGTCGTGTAGCTCAGAAACAGACCGTTGGTGTAGTCTTGGTCGACACCGAAGATACCATCGTTGTCGATAGAGAATGAAAGGGTCGATCTGTCTGAGGCGATACTACTTGCAGAAGCCAGTAGCAGAGGCAGTAAAATTATGCGGTTTAACTTCATGTGTCTGTGCTTAACTCAATTAGATGTCTGATAATACAAGATTAATCGATACAAATGTTAGCAATTAACATACCAGAGAGATGAACTGTGCACCGTATCGCTGATTTATCGGTGATAAATTGACAGAAAAAATAAAGCCCCGCTATTTAGCGGGGCTTCGTCAATCATTTAGCTGAGAATTATAGAGACTCAGTAAATGTACGTGCGATTACGTCTTGTTGCTGCTCTGTAGTTAGAGAGTTGAAACGTACAGCGTAACCAGATACACGGATTGTCAACTGAGGGTATTTCTCAGGGTGCTTAACTGCGTCTTCTAGAGTTTCACGGTTAAGTACGTTCACGTTTAGGTGCTGACCGCCTTCGATGCCTGCTTCATGGTGGAAGTAACCATCCATTAGACCGGCTAGGTTAGCACGTTGTGATGCTTCTTCTTTACCTAGTGCGTTTGGCACGATAGAGAAGGTGTAAGAGATACCGTCTTTTGCGTGAGCAAATGGTAGTTTACCTACAGATGTTAGAGACGCTACCGCACCTTTCTCATCACGACCGTGCATTGGGTTTGCACCTGGAGCAAATGGAGCACCTGCGCGACGACCATCTGGAGTGTTACCCGTCTTCTTACCGTATACCACGTTTGAAGTGATAGTCAGGATAGACTGAGTTGGGATTGCATCACGGTAAGTCTTAAGCTTACGGATCTTGTTCATGAACACTTCTACTAGTTCACAAGCAATGTCATCTACGCGAGCATCGTTGTTACCAAATTTAGGGTAGTCGCCTTCGATTTCGAAGTCGATTGCTACGCCATCTTCATCACGGATAGGTTTAACTTTCGCGTGTTTAATTGCAGATAGTGAGTCAGCTGCAACAGATAGACCAGCGATACCACAAGCCATAGTACGACGAACGTCACGGTCATGTAGAGCCATTAGTGCAGCTTCGTAGCTGTACTTGTCGTGCATGAAGTGGATAGAGTTCAGTGCAGTCACGTACTGCTTAGCTAGCCAATCCATGAAGTGGTCAAGTTTGCCCCATACGTCGTCGAAGTCTAGAACTTCGTCAGTGATCTTAGGCATTGCTGGACCAACTTGGATCTTCAGCTTCTCATCCACACCACCGTTGATTACGTATAGTAGTGTCTTAGCAAGGTTTGCACGAGCACCGAAGAACTGCATGTGTTTACCAATGATCATTGGTGATACACAACATGCGATAGCGTAGTCATCAGATTCGAAATCTGGACGCATTAGATCGTCGTTTTCGTACTGGATAGAAGAAGTGTCGATAGAAACTTTCGCACAGAACTTCTTGAAGCCATCAGGTAGTTTCTCAGACCAAAGTACAGTGATGTTTGGCTCTGGAGAAGGACCCATAGTGTATAGAGAGTTTAGGAAACGGAAGTTAGTACGTGTAACTAGTGTACGACCGTCAAGACCCATACCACCCATAGACTCAGTAGCCCAGATTGGGTCGCCAGAGAATAGGTCATCGTACTCAGGAGTACGTAGGAAACGAACCATACGTAGCTTCATTACGAAGTGGTCGATCATTTCCTGAGCTTCAACTTCAGTGATCTTACCTTCAGCGATGTCACGCTCGATGTAGATGTCTAGGAACGTAGAAGTACGACCCAGAGACATAGCAGCACCGTTTTGTGATTTAACTGCAGCTAGGTAACCGAAGTAAGTCCACTGGATAGCTTCTTGAGCTGTTTCAGCAGGACGAGAAATGTCGAAACCGTATTTCTCAGCCATCACTTTCATTTGGCCAAGTGCACGGTGCTGCTCAGCGATCTCTTCGCGAAGCTGCATTGTCATTTGAAGATCTTCGCCGTTCTCAAAACGCTCTTGTAGAGACTTGAATTGAGCCAGTTTGTCCTTCATTAAGTAGTCGATACCGTATAGAGCAACACGACGGTAGTCACCGATGATACGACCACGACCGTAAGCATCAGGCAGACCAGTTAGAACACCTGACTTACGACAAGCTAGGATGTCTGGAGTGTAGATATCAAATACACCAGCGTTGTGTGTTTTACGGTACTCAGTGTAGATTTTAGAGATTGCTGGATCTAGCTCGCGGTCGTACGCTTTGCAAGAACCTTCAACCATACGGATACCACCGTTAGGGATGATAGCACGCTTAAGAGGGGCATCAGTTTGAAGACCAACGATAGTTTCTAGGTCTTTCTCGATGTAGCCTGCATCGTGAGCAGTGATGGTAGAGATAAGGTCAGTATCGAAATCAACAGGTGCGTGAGTTGAGTTCTCAATCTTGATACCTTCCATTACCTTAGCCCAAAGCTTGTTTGTTGCTTCAGTACCTTCAGAAACTAGGAAAGATTCGTCGCCTTCATACGGTGCGTAGTTCTTTTGAATAAAATCGCGAACGTTTACTTCGTTTTGCCAATCACCTGCAGCAAAACCTTCCCAAGCTTTAGCAAATTGCTCTGCCATGACATACCTACCTTTTTAGTAGAAAAAACACGTACCTATCAAACCGTTGAGCCAGTTTGAGTCCCAAAAATGGGATGGTACACTCTTATGAATAACAATATGTATAGTCTTTAAAGTTAATTACCGAAAGGGCATAAAACTATAAATATTGTCACTACTTTTTACATGGTGTCTTATTAACTTGGTTTCAAGGATAAACTAAAAAAAATTTGCAAACCTTAAACTAAATCAATAAATGCTCGTTTGTTTAAATTATTTTTTAAAAAATAACTTGTCACTAAAAAAAAGTTGAGAGCCGAGGCCGGCTCTCAACATCTGTTTGCGTTATAGGAACGCTGCGATGCCGTATTGGCCTTCAAGCATACCTACTGCAAGCATAGCGATCAGACAGATAACCAGTACGCCTACTGGGATCACGATCTTATCGACGAACGATAGACGAGCTGCGCGTTCTTTATCACCAATCAGACCGTTGTTATCAAGTAGCATGGTTAGTGCCCAAGCTAATACAGGGTTCACAACAGCCGAGCCGAAGATACAGATACCTGCAGCTTGAGAGTCCTTAGAATCTTTAACCATTTGCATACCCGCTTCAAGTAGCGGAAGTGAGACACCGACAAGAAGAGCAACACGCATTACTGGAGGCCATACAGCGATATCCATAGGGAAACCAAGAATCGCAATGATCATAACCAACAAACCTAGCAGAATCGCACCAGCAGGAATAGGGCGCTTAGCGATGGCAGCTGGGATCATGTAAGTCCCCCAAGATGATGTGATGTTACCACCACCCACTGCTGTACCTACCATCTGACGAATTGAACACATTGTCATAGTGTCATCTACGTCCATCAGTACTTTTTCAGTCTTTTTAGGGTAGTTCAGTTCTTGGAAGATACGGTGACCTAGGAAGTCAGGTGACCACATAGCAACCGCTAGAATGGCGAACGGAAGTGATGCAATAAAGTGTTCCATGTTTGGTAGACCAAGCATCCAACCTTGCTCTGTGCTGCCCCACCAGTAAACTGGGTTTAGGTTTGGCAGACCAGTTTCAGTCACGAACTTAATATCGAAGCCAGCACCAAGTACAAGCGCAATCACTAGACCAGTAAATGCACAAACAGGGATAGCCAACCAACGCTTGTTCACTTTAGCTAGGAAAGCATACAGCGCAATAGTGACGGCAAGTACGATAAGGCCAACATAGCCCATGCTACCAGCGGCAACCGTGTCAGACTGAAGACCCACAGCCCATGTCTGAATAGAGTTGATTTGGCTCATAGTACCGGTCAGACCGAGGAAGATCAGTAGGCCACCGGCCGTACCTTCTGAAGTCAGGTTGACCAACTTGGAGCCACCTTTTAGGAAACTCAGAAGTAAGCCAAAGATACCAATTAGGATAGCCAATGCAAGAGGGTGCGCACCTGCTAATGCGATGGTGCCGATAAGAGGGATCATTGGGCCGTGGTTACCGGCAAGGTTTGCTTTCGGGTTGATGAAACCAGAAGCGAGAACACAGAACAGTAATGCTGGGATCAGCATTTCTACTCGAGCCACTTCGATGGCAAACTCTTTACCAAGGTTAACGTGGTCCCAAGCAGCGGTTAGACCTTCAGCCCAAGACATCATTACCGCAGAGTACATCGCGATAATACCAATAGTACCGGCTAGAGCGGGTACCAAGTCTTCAAGCTCAAAGCGGAAATCACGACCAGGCAGGTTTAATCCGAAGCGGCGTGGCTTCATGATTTGCAGTTCGTGGTCTAGGTAGTCTGAACGGCTTTCAAACTCAGAAGCTGGGCGGTGCAGCTCTTGATAGCTCTTGTTTTCGATATCCGAATCAGAGTGCGGTTTATTGACTGCGTCTGACATAGATTCCTCATATTCTAAATAGTTAGTAAATCTGCGAAGAGGGACCAGATTATTGTTCTGAGACGGTCCGCTCTGTAAAAACCTGGTTTAGCTTCCTGCAATTTAATCCCGGCCTACCTCGCTGTAGCTCATGCTTGATGTGCTAAAGCATAGAGGATTTATTGCGAAAAGTACCTATATTGAGACTTTTAGCATTGAGGCGAGTTTAACTTGCTAACCCTAAAGAGTGATTGATTTAGATCACTTTATGAAAGGTTGTGAAAGAAAACTACACAAGCTGCAATTAGTTGCGAGCTTGTAATCAGTTTCACTGAAATAAAATTTCATAACGTAAGGTTTACTAGCGACCTCAACCCTTTACGAGTTGAAGGCGAATGGGGTAAAGATCGTTTATTGAGTTAGATCTTGTTTTTATAAAAATGTTAATACTGACAATGTGGATATTATCTGTGTTGTCGGGCGTTTTATGCGAAATATGGAGCGCTTTTAACTATTAAATGCATTATTAATCATATAAAGTGGCTATATATTGCTGATTTATAGGTTAATAATTTGTTGCAACTTGCTCGGGGGAGTGCTAGTTTGTATCGCAATGTGGGTGGAACCCAGCAGTCAACCAATCGTGATTACTATTAATGATTGGTCATAATAAAGACAGGGAGTATGAGCGCATGAAAGATGTACCAGCGCTGGATATAAAAGAACTGCACAAAACATTTGGACAAAATGAAGTTTTAAAGGGCATCTCATTGGAAGCCCACAAAGGGGACGTAATTTCCATTATCGGCTCATCCGGTTCAGGAAAAAGTACTTTTCTAAGATGTATCAATCTTCTTGAAACACCTACTGCTGGTGAAATTTGGGTTAACGGGGAATTAATCCAGATGAAAAACAATCGCCAAGGGGAGGCTGTTCCTGCCAATGAAAGACAGGTGCAACGAATTCGTTCCAGACTTGCTATGGTTTTCCAAGGGTTCAACCTTTGGTCACATATGACAGTCATGGAAAACGTCATTGAAGCTCCGGTTCACGTGTTAGGCGTGCCTAAAGCACAAGCGATCGAAAATGCAGAGCTGCTGCTTAAAAAAGTAGGGCTATATGAACGCAAAGATTATTATCCAGGTCATCTATCGGGCGGTCAGCAGCAGCGAGCAGCCATTGCACGCGCACTTGCCGTAGACCCAGAAGTGATGCTGTTCGATGAGCCGACATCGGCACTCGACCCTGAGTTAGTCGGTGAAGTTCTAGGCGTAATGCGCGACCTAGCAGAAGAGGGACGCACCATGCTAGTGGTCACTCATGAAATGGCGTTCGCGCGCGATGTTTCTAACCATGTGATGTTTTTGCATCAGGGATTGGTTGAGGAACAAGGCGACCCTGCGAAGCTATTTACAAACCCTGATTCTGAGCGATTAAAGCAATTTATCTCATCAATTTACTAATAGCCGTTTAGCGGCAGACAAACACACATAAGTTACATATAAAAATCACAATCACAGGAGTATGGAAATGAAAAAGTGGTTATTAGCAGCAACACTGGCAGCTACCGCTGTGACTGGCGCAGTACAAGCGAAAGAATGGAATGAAGTTCGCTTCGGTATTGAAGGTGCTTACCCTCCATTTAGCTGGACAGAAGCCGATGGTTCACTGAAAGGTTTTGACGTAGATATGGCAAACGCTCTATGTCAGGAAATGGCAGTGAAATGTAAGATCGTTGCTCAAGACTGGGATGGCATCATTCCTTCACTACTAGCACGTAAATACGACGCCATCATCGCAGCAATGTCTATTACTGAAGAGCGTAAGAAGAAAGTTGACTTCACTGGTAAATACGCACTTATCCCAAACAAGTTTATTGCTAAGAAAGGTGCAGGCCTTGATTTCGATAATCTGGATGGTCAGAAAATTGCTGTGCAGCGTGCAACAACTCACGACAAGTACCTAACTGACAACTACGGTGACAAAGTAGAAATCGTTCGTTACGGTTCTTTTGACGAAGCTTACCTTGACCTTGCAAACGGTCGTGTAGCGGCAGTTTTGGGTGATGCATCTGCTCTTGAAGAAGGTGTACTGAACAAAGCGGGTGGTGAAGGGTACGAATTCGTAGGCCCATCGCTAACTGACCCTAAATGGTTCGGTGAAGGTTTTGGTATCGCACTTCGCAAGCAAGATAAAGATCTGACCAAGAAGCTAGACCAAGCCATCCTATCTTTACGCGAGAAGGGTGTTTATCAAGAAATCGCGGCTAAATACTTCAACTACGACGTTTACGGTCAGTAATCGTTGCTAAGCGACCGTTGGTTCTTGTTCCTAGGAGTAGTAGCCAACGGTCGATTTCTATAAAGTTTAGGGACCAGGAACTTACCTATGCTGGATTTACAAGGATATGAAGCCTCTATTATGAAAGGGGCCGTAGTGACCATAGAAGTCGCTCTGTTGTCATTATTGCTGGCTATGATTCTAGGTATGCTAGGTGCATTAGCCAAAATGGCCCCTTATCGCTGGGCACGAGCAATAGCCACTCTATACACCACGGTGATTCGTGGTATTCCCGACTTAGTTCTCATGATGTTGATTTTCTTTGGTGGACAAATTCTTCTCAACAACAGTTTGTACTCCATCAACGAAACACTAAACGAATGGTTTGCGGCAAGTGACCCAAGTCATGAGTGGACGTCATATTTACCAGATTACATTGATGTCAGCCCATTTGTGGCAGGCGTCCTCACTATCGGATTCATTTTCGGCGCCTATATGGCAGAAACGTTCCGTGGTGCCATCATGGCAGTTGACTCCGGTGAACTTGAAGCTGCCAAAGCGTACGGTATGAGCTCTGTATTGGCTTTCCGTCGCATTCTTTTACCGCAAATGATTCGTCACGCCTTGCCAGGATTTGGTAACAACTGGCTCGTTTTGCTCAAGACTACGGCACTTGTGTCAATTATCGGTCTTGAGGATATGGTTCGGATGAGCTCACTGGCTGCTGGCTCGACGAAAATGCCATTTACCTTCTACATGGCGGTAGCGATTATTTTCTTATTCTTTACCAGTGTTTCAACAGGCTTCTTAAAGCTGGTAGAGCGCAAATTCAGTATTCATGCGAGGTAAAGAATGGATTTTTCACTGATTTTAGATAGTTTTCCCATCTATCTTGATGGATTAATGACCACCGCATGGCTGGTTGGTGTGGCTTTGATTATTGGATTGATTGTGGCGATTCCACTTGGGGTGGCACGCAACAGTCATAATGTGCTAATAAACGGACCGAGCTGGGCTTTCATCTATTTTTTCCGTGGCACACCGTTACTGGTTCAACTTTACCTAATTTACTATGGTATGGACCAGTTTTTCCCAGTCAAAGACACCTTATGGGAGAACGCTTGGTTCTGTGCATTGGTCGCTTTTGTGCTTAATACTTCAGCATATACTGCTGAGATTATCCGCGGCGCAATCAATGGTCTGCCTAAGGGTGAAGTGGAAGCGGCCAAAGCTTATGGCATGAGTGCGTTTATGACTTATCGCCGCATCATTTTGCCAAGTGCTTTACGTCGTGCGCTTCCTGCCTATAGTAATGAAGTGATCTTTATGCTTCATGGTAGTGCCGTTGCTGGTATCGTGACGATCGTCGATTTAACTGGCGCAGCGCGTTTGGTTAACTCTCGCTACTATGCCCCGTTTGAATCTTTCCTCACAGCTGGAATGTTCTACATGGCGTTAACCTTTATTATCTTAGGCTGCTTTAAGTACGCTGAGAAACGCTTCTTAGCCTACTTGAGACCATTAAGCTAATGACAGAAAAACGGCACCGAAAGGTGCCGTTTCTATTTGAGTTCGGGTTTCGCCGTAATGTGCCGGCGTGTAACACAGAACGTTAACTGAGAATGATCAGTATCGTACCAGCCAGAGTCATCAAAATATTGGCTATCGCATAAGTGCCGGCATAGCCTAAGGCAGGGATGGTTGACTTGGCATAATCATTAACGATATCCATCGCCGGTGCGCAGGTTCTGGCACCAATAATGGCACCAAACAGAAGTGCGCGGTTCATTTTCAGAATGTAGGCGCCAACCAAATAAGCCAGTACAACGGGTACGACACTGACTAGGAAGGCGAGGCCAATTACTTGAACCCCAACCTGAGAAAGATGCTCGAACATCTTACCACCCGCACTCAGACCAATTCCGACCATAAAGAACATCAAGCCTAGGTCTTTGACCATATTTAGCGCACCTTGTGGTACGTAGCCAAATGTTGGATGGTTAGCGCGCAAGAAACCGAGTGTGATACCCGAAAGAAGCAATCCCACGGCATTACCGAGACCAAACGAGACTTGACCGAATGTCATGGTGATCAAACCAAACATAATGCCCAGAATGAAGAAGCTACAAAACGCCAGTAGATCCGCCATCTGGCTGTGGATTGAGATAAAACCGATTTTTTCCGCTAAGCCGTGGACACGACTTTTCTCACCACTGACCTGCAGCACATCACCTTTCGCCAAAACGATATCTAAATCCATCGGCATTTCAATCTGAGCACGAACCACGCGGTTGAGGAAACAGCCGTATTCGGAAAGATTCAAATCAGAAAGACGTTTACCGGCAATCGCATCACTTTTTACGACAATCTCTTCTTCGACGATACGCAAGTCTAGCAAGTTGCGATCGAAGACTTCTTTTCCGTTGCGGAAGCTAGGATCGAGACGGGCGTGACTATCTGGGAAGCCCACGAGAGCAATCTCATCCCCTTCTTGTAAAATAGCGTCACCATCAGGATGGGCGAGGATACCATTACGGCGAATACGCTCAATGTAGCAACCGGTTTGACGATAAATACCGAGTTCTCGTAAGTTCTTACCGTCAATCCAGTTAATCAACTCTTGACCAACGCGGTAAGCACGAATAATTGGCAAGTAAACTTTGCGCTGACCAGACCCCCCTAAACCGCGTTCTTGCGCAATTTGTTGTGCTGAGTCGGAAAGGTTCTGCTTTTGCAGTTTTGGCAGAAGCTTGGCAAACATGATCATACTGATTAAGCCGATCAGATAAGCCATCGCATAGCCGACAGACAGGTTCTCGATCACCTGAGCAAAGTCCATATTTCTTGGTGTGGTCGCTAAACCAGAATTGAGGGCGTCTTGGGCACCAACCAACACAGGCGTTGAAGTCAGGGCTCCCGCCATCATGCCTGCTGATAGACCGAAATCTAATCCCAGATGATGGCTGGCAAAATAGGTGATCGAAAGGGCAGTGGACAGCACCACCATACTCAAAATGAAGTAATGCTTACCGTCTCTGAAAAAAATACCGAAGAAGTTAGGGCCTGCTTCAATACCAACACAGTAGATAAACAACATAAATCCGATAGTTAATGCGTCAGCATTAAAGGTAAAACCGAGGTGTCCCATGATGAGCGATGTAATCAACACACCAATGGAGTTGCCCAATTGAAGGCTTCCAAAGCGGATTTTACCAATACCTAAGCCTATCGCTAGGACAACGAAAATAAGAAGAATGGGGTTCTGTTCGAGCAAGGTTACGACGTCAATGTTCACGGGCAATTCTTGTGTTGGTGCCGGGCAGTAAGTTATGTCAGCGAATTGTATCTGAATATTGCCAAAAGATAAGTGAAAATTTTGACAATTTATTGTTGAGTAGAGTTAAGAACAATATGACTGGGGTTGCAAACAGAATTGAAACAAAAAAAACCGCGTTAGACGCGGCTTTTTTTAAAAACGGATTTATTACTCGGCGAATAGGCCTAGGTGTTCTTTAGCGTATGCTTCGAAGTCATCGCAACCACCGATGTGCTCTTGGTCGATGAAGATTTGTGGCACAGTCTCAACAGGTTTACCTACGGTTTTTTCTAGGTCTGCTTTAGAGATACCCTCTGCGTGGATATCAACGTAGCGGTAGTTGAAGTCATCGCGCTGTGCTTTTAGTGTTTCTGCGTGCTCTTTTGCGCGAACACAGTATGGGCAAGCTGGGCGACCAAAGATAACTACGAACATATTCTCTTTCTCCTGTAATTTGTTAACTGCAACTATGCCCGATCCAATGGCGGAAATAAAGTGGCATTTACCTGTTGTTTCAATAGGTGAAATCTATCGAACAAAAATTGAACCCAGTCAGTTATATTTAGCTATGAAACCTGTGCTTTGTGTCGATAAAGCCATATATTTTTTAAGGTTAATTGCTACAAATTGCACTTGGTCAAATTAATTAGTGGCAAATCGGTGCAATCTAATTGGGCCGGTGTGACAGGGAGAGGCAGAACATGTTTCAATTTATGACCTCCACGCGAATCATCTTTGGTGAAGGTGCACTGCAGTCATCATTGTCTGTACTGAATCAATTTGGTTACAGCGTACTCTTAGTAACAAGTAAAAATCTCAGCAGAGCCTCTCCCGTTATTCAATATCTCAGTTCTCAAAACATGCGCTATCAGCATGTTGCTATCCGTGGTGAGCCCAACATTACAATGGTAGAAGAGACCGCATTAGTCGGTCGTAAATTTAGGCCAGACATGGTGGTCGCGATGGGCGGAGGGAGTGTTCTCGATATGGGCAAGGCACTTGCTGCTATCATTCCTAACCAAGGTGATGTGTATGACTATGTTGAGGTCGTGGGACGCAACGTTCCACTCAAGTCGAAACCTATTCCTTTCATCGCGATACCAACTACCGCCAGTACCGGCTCTGAAGTGACGCGGAATGCAGTACTTCGATCAGGGCAAGACAAGGTTAAGGTAAGCTTAAGAAGCCCCGACATGTTAGCTGATGTGGCAATTGTCGACCCTACATTGACTTATGGTACCGATGTTGAGACGTCAGCTCGGGGAGCAATGGACGCCTTCACTCATTTGATGGAAGCCTATGTATGTGGGCAGCCAAATCCGCTGACCGATATGATCTGTGAAGAGGGGTTGCGCAGATTAAGTAAATCTATCCTTGCTGCCTGCTTAAACGATCAACATTCCGCTCGTTCGGATCTTTCGTTTGCTGCAATGCTGGGCGGCATGGCGGTCACCAATGCCAAACTGGGTGCGGCACATGGATTGGCATCCGCTTTGGGCGGTAAACTCAATGCCCCTCATAGTATTATCACCGCCCGTCTCGCGCCCTACGTGATGTTGGAGAATATTCATGCCGCAGAACGTGCCGGACGAGATGATGTGTTGGATCGCTACGCTAAGATAGCGAGTATTGTCTCTGGGCGTGTCAATGCTTGCCGCGAAGATTCAGTATTATGGGTCAACATGATGCTTGATCGGTTAGGTTTACCAAAACTCGACCAGTTTGGAGTTTGTACAACATCATTCGAAAGTGTTGCTGAAGATGCGTTAAAGTCAGTGGCAATAAGAGGTAATCCTCTTCCGCTGACCAAAGAACGTTTGACGCATATCCTACAACAGGTATGTCAGTGCGATGGTTCCTGCCAAGAGGAGAGACCATTTGAACACCAGTGTGAAGCTAGTGTAGTCAGGCTAGGTGGAGATAAACTGGATGAGGGGCGTTTGCAAAACAGCTAACAAAAAACGGAGCGTTAAACGCTCCGTTTCTAGTTAAAATTGTGACAGCTTGTCGTATCGAGAATCTTTCAATACGTCTTTAACGCGTTTGAGGTTTTCACGGAAACCAGAACCACGACGCAGTGTAAAACCGGTTGCCAAAACATCAATCACGGTCATTTGAACCACGCGGCTTGCCATTGGCATGTAGACATCGGTGTCTTCTGGGACATCTAGTGAAATAGACAAAGAGCTGGCTTTATCTAACGGCGAGTCCTTAGCCGTAATGGCGATTACCGTCGCCCCATTTTCACGTGCAAGGTTCGCGATCTCGACTTGGCTCTTAGTTCGACCAGTGTGAGAAATCAGAACGATCACATCATTGTCAGTGCAGTTAATACAGCTCATACGCTGCATAACGATATCTTCAAAACAGGTGATTGGGATATTGAAACGGATAAATTTGTTTTGAGCATCTTTTGCTACTGCTGATGATGCACCCAATCCGAAAAATGAAATGCGCTTCGCCTGAGTCAGAAGATCAACTGCACGGTTAATTTGCATTGGGTCAAGGCTGTTTTTGGCTACGTCTAAACACGCCATAGTAGATTCAAAAATCTTATGCGTGTAGGCGTCTGGACCATCATCTTCCTCAACATTGCGGTTTACATAAGGTGTTCCGTTAGCAAGGCTTTGCGCTAAATGAAGCTTAAAATCAGGGAAACCTTTAGTGTCCAAGCGACGACAAAAGCGGTTAACCGTTGGCTCACTTACGTCAGCCATCTTAGCCAGTGTAGCAATACTAGAATGAATCGCAGTCTGAGGGGAAGCCATGATAACTTCGGCGACCTTACGCTCTGACTTACTAAAGTTTTCTAGATTTTTTTGAATTTTTTCTAATGTATTCATAGTGTTCACGAGGGTATAGAGAACAACTCACCAGATATACCCGTAATTAATGATAGGAAACAACCAGTTTCCCAAAAGGTAAGTGCAATCCGGCGCCATGCGACCAGTATAAACCTAAGCCAAAGGTTTACGGCAATATTTCTATCTGTCAATTGGCTATTATATGACAAGCCTCAAACTAAATTTTGTCTAAACTACAGAAATCATATCCTGAGCCAGAAAAAAACAAAATCTGAAGCCTGTGTTGATAGGGAAATTACACTTTTCCAGAAAGAAAGTTTCAGTTTAAGACTGATGATTAACGATTTCTGTACATAGCTCATCAATCCTAGCCATCAAGTTAGGTACTTGAGTCGCGATAACTCTTTGCTCCTCAAGAACGGAACTAAGAATATCCCTTCCGGTGAGTGGGTTAGCGAGCACCACACGAAAAACGATCGTGTTAAGGTGATTCCACTGTTCAGGGTTAAGGCGTGTTCGTGAGACAAATGATTTACCTGTTTCACGTTGACGCTTCTGAATGAACATGGTCAATTCGTTAAGCAATTCATTGAGCTGCTCAGTTTGTTTACCCGTTGAGAGCTTGAGTGCAGCTTTGACATGCGCAGGTAAATATCGATAAGTAAGCAGACACAGTTCAGGCTCAGAAACAAGTTCGAAGTCCGGTTGCTGATGGATAAGGTCGGCAAAGTAGCGAGCTTTTTCGATACTTTGGTCAATGAGCAGCTCATAACCTGGGCGGCTGATAATATGCATTGCGGCATACACCAGCATCGCCATTCCGGAGCGAGAACCTTCCAACGTATGGCTGCCAAGATCTTTTGAACCTTTACGCAAAATGTACTGTGCGTGGTGTTCAATAGACTTCATCGCATCAGGTTGTTTGAACAGAACCATGCCGGCGCCCATTGGGATGTATAGCTGTTTGTGTGCGTCGATGGTGACAGAGTCTGCTAATTCAACGCCATCCAATAAATGTCTATGATTGTTAGACATCAATGTCGCTCCCCCCCACGCTGCATCAACGTGGAAGTGACACTCTTCTTTTTTACAGATCTCAGCGATGGCGCGTAATGGATCGATGTTGCCAGTCTCAGTGGTTCCTGCGACCCCAATTACCGCAAACGGTTTGATGTTGTGCGCTTTAAGTTCGATGATCTTCTGTTGTAAGGCCGCTGGGCAAATTCGGTTGTTGCTGTCGGTTTTAACCGCAACCAATCCCTCTTGACCGATGCCCAATACATCCGCCGCTTTTTTCAGTGAGTAATGACCGCGTTCAGACACCAAGACAGCAAGCCCTTCGTAGCCATAATGCTTCATGGCTTTGAATAGACCTTCTTTCTCTACGCCTTTGAAAGAGCCTTGCGCTCTTAGAGCGTTGTTACGTGCGACCCAAAGAGCGGTAATATTCGCTATTGTACCACCTGAGCAAAACGCGCCCAGAGAGTGGTTTGCGCTATGCATCCATTGTGCGTAGAAGTGGTCATCTTGCCCGTAAATCAGACGATGCAACATGCCAAGGACTTGACGTTCCAGTGGCGTGAAGGCTTTTGAAGTCTCAATCTTTACCAAGTTTTGGTTGAGAGCAATCATGATTTTCGACAGTGGCATGAGAAAGTAGGGCAGTGCCGACGTCATATGACCAATAAAGCTAGGCGCCGAAGTATGGACAGAGTGGGAAACTAACGTATCCAGCAGGTGCTGGGTGTGGTCGGAGACAAATTCAGGTTGCTCAGGTATAGATGCTCGAGAGAAGTCTTTTTCGATGTCTCGCAGCGGTTTTTCTTCTGCTACGATATGTTCACGCAGAAACTTATTCAAGTTGCGTGAAAGCTCTTCGTCGATTTTGGTTAGCGTTGAGTCAGGCCCTTCAGGTACTGTGAAAATTCGGAGTAAGCTCTCGAAACTCACATCAGCCGTTTTTTGTTCCGGTATCATACAGCTTCATTGCTCTAATCGTTCTTGTTGCAAGCGGGACAATCTAAACGAAAACGGGAACAATGTCCCGTCTTAATTAAAGATTGTTGGTGTTTGGTGGGGCTAAACACTGAGATGATGCCAAAGCCCCTGCAATAGCTGTGACTATTGGCAATTGATGGCTTCTAGATTCTTGATTGATTCATTGTAGCGTTTAAGGGCTGAATCAATTTTGGTTGGATGGCTGAGTAGATCAGCGAAAGCAGAACGAAGCTGGTAGTTTTTCTCATGTGGCGTCGCTTGGCGATCTGCGAACGTGATCTGAGCAAGTTGTCCAAGTTCGTCGCTGCGAGAGGCAAGTACCTTAATATCTTTCTGTTCAAGCTGTAACCATGCTTCGACAGGTTGAGCGGTTGCAACTTTTGTAGGATCTTGTTTAAGGTAGTAATGAACTGCTGCTCGATTGAGTTCGAAGTGGTTTTTACGCCCTTTAAGGAACCATTCGCTGACTTCTTTCAACTCTGGGTACTGCTCAGCGGTAAGCTGGGATAAATCTTCATACCAGTGCAGAGAAGCGTCAATGTACGCATCATATTTTTGTGACATGCAGGTGTTGTCTGCGGCTGCGGCCATTGTTGAGGTGGCGGCGAGTAGCAGTGCAGCAATCGTACGTTTCATAATGATTCCTTTTGAAGATAATTATTATACTAATATTTTCTAATTTAGTGCTTTCTAAAATTAATGGCTTGTAAGCGGCCAATATAAATAATTTTCTTGTCGATTCCTGCGATCTAGCCTGCAAGTGAGACAAAGAAAAGCATCAAAACGGGCACGAGAAGGCTAAGAATAAATCCACTTACGATAGCAATGGGTACACAGCGAACCCCACCGGTTGTCTGAATCACTGGTAGCGTAAAGTCCATCGCGGTTGCCCCTGCATAACCAATTGAAGTACACGGACGGGTTCTAATAAACAAAGGGATTAGAACTAACGCAATCAGCTCACGTAAGAGCTCAATCATGAATGACGCCCCACCATACACTGGACCAAAAGCATCACCCATCAAAATACCAGCTAAAGAGTACCAGCCAAAACCAGACGCCATAGCGAGGCCACGATAGAGATCGATATCGAGGATCAGAGCCGAAATAACACCGCCGATCATAGAGCTTGCGACTATGGTCAGTGCGATGACCATGCCCTGCTTATTAAGAAGAATTTGGCGCAGAGTGAGGCCGCTATTTCGAAGTTGGATGCCAATAAAAAATAGCAGTAAAAAGAGAATCCATTCGCTTGCAGTGTCAACCCAGCTAAGATCGATTGGCAGCATAAGGCCGATGACCAGTCCACCGCCGACAACCAAAATCAGTTTGGCAGATTCCATCGCCATCGCAGAAAGCGGCAACTTGGTATTACTGGCATCGGTATGAATGGGTAGCCATTTGTCGATCAATGGCAGTACCGCCAAGTTCGCTAAACTTAGACAGGTAAAAAACACCGCTGTCGTCTTTAGAATCAATTGGAGGTTCTGACCGAGATTATCCAGTGCCGCTAAACTCAAGCCCATTAGCGCCAGAATGACGTAAATAAGGTTTGATGTTGTGGCGTTGATTTTATCTAGGAGTGACTTTTTAGATATAGAAATGAAGTACCCCACCACAAGTGGGGCAAAGATAAATAACATCCCTGAAAACATGATACTTCCTGTTCGTGGTTACAAACCACTTGCGCTAATAAGTTCATCTATTTGAGTATTGAACTCAATATCACTTAAATTACTGAGTTTGTACAGTATATCCGCGCCTGTTACATCAAATTCTACAGTGTGTTCATCTATGTGCTCGTCTTGACGACGGAACATTAGTATATGATTAGCAATTCTGGCGATATCAAGGTAAGTCACTGCTAAGTCAGATTTTGTTTTGGTTTGGTTTGAGGCAACTTCTAGGAAGTCATTGTCAAAGCCCCAGCTTTCAAGAACTAGCGAACTTGCGTTAGAACACTGACGGTCGAACACCTGAAAAGCAATCTCTTCGTCAAGGTAATTTCCTTGCTCTAGGTAGCTATGATATTCGCTAATAATGCAGAATAAGCCGATATCGGCGAGCAAACCTGCCAGAAGTGCCTTGTCAGTTTCGATATGTTGATATCTTGGTGATTCTGATTCTTTAAATCCACGAGCAACGAGAACCATAGTGGCGGCAAGCTCTCGTGAGTTTGCAGCACTCTGCACCAGCATTCTGTTGCATGAAGGGCTTAGGTTGATCGAATGCTTTAGCTGCTCAATTGCCTGAGCAGTCACTATGTCACGTACGCGTAAAATACCCAAACGAGATACCGCGGTAACTAAGTCGGTGCAAGTGATATTGCGGCGATTAAAAATGACTGAGTTAGCGACGCGAATAACGATGGCTGCGAGGCCAGGATCTTCCAACAAACTATCAGCGACATCAGCAATACCTGTGGAGTCTTGCGAACATAATTGCTGGATCTTTAATACCACATCAGGGATAGGAGGCAGTGATATCTTCCGCGATTTGATTGAGTGTTCAATAAGAACTGAAAACTCAGATTCGATGCCTTTAATTAAAAGCTCATTATTCTGCGGTAGCCAATAAAATGATAGGTGATTCATAAGTGCTAGAAGGTTAATTTGTCCTATGCAGTGTAGCGTTTTCCTACATACTTTAGCAAACAATAGATTACTTATATTGATAGATTTTGTGATACGGGATGTTGTGAAAGCTATGGCATTCAAAGGATGTAAAGTACTAAATTGTGACACTTAATCCAGAATTGCCCCTTTCTCATGCAATTGATGTGACGCATGCCCAGACTTATTTCGTTTCGTTAACTATCATTCTTATTGTTGTTATCACTCTGGCTCAAACAAAAAAATTAACTGCTCGAGTGTGTTTTTATCTTTCGCTTATAACTGCTGCTATCTGGTGATCACGACTAATCGGGGTTTTTGATTGAGGATCAATGGATATGACAGAGCAACAATTTATTCAATATGTTAAGAAATTTGGTGACTTCCAGAAACGATCAATGTTTGGTGGTACTGGGTTATTCAAAGACGACGCAATGTTCGCTCTTCTTAGCGCGAATAAAATTTTCATCCGTGGTGCTGAAGCACTCGACGAAGAGTTAAGAGCTCTTAATTGCGAAAAGTATCGCCACGTTAAAAAACAGACGACAGCAACCGTTAACTACTACGACATTACCTCACTTTTTGTTGATAACTTTGAACGTGTCGAAGAGTTAGTTGAGCAATCCATTAAGTGTTCTGTATCACAACGTAAATACAAACGTTCTTCTGCTAATCGTCGCCTTAGAGATTTGCCTAATATGCAGTTGACGCTAGAGCGCATGGTTAAAAAAGCCGGCGTGGAAGATGTTGATACCTTCCTAGAACTCGGTGCCGCGGCAGTATTTAGCCGTGTCAAAGAAGCTTATGGCAGTGATGTAGATGTCAAGCTACTGTGGAAGTTTGCCGGTGCAGTCGAAGGGATTCATTGGAAACTGATTCAGGAACCACGCAAGCGTCAATTATTGGCTAACTGCCACTAGATTAATCGTCACTTTAAGTGTTCGCTCAAAGCAAATGGATTTGCATAAAAAACCGAGGCAGTGCCTCGGTTTTTTAACAATTACGCTCTATTAGAATTTAAAGCGTGTAGTGAACATTAGTTGATCACCGTAGAAGTCATTGATACGCGCTTCAGCACCTAGAGAGAATAGCTCTGTAGAGTGGAATCTCGCGTAGGCTGAACCAATCCACTTGTCGTCATCATCAATTGAGACATAGCCACCTTTACCACCTACTTCTAGTTGTGGACCTAACCACTGGCGGATACCTAAATTCAGTTCCATACCTGTGTTGGTTCCGCGACTGTAACCGTTACGGCCCTGATCACCTGTGTCAACAAGGCGAAGAAGCATTTCACCAGTAAAGTCAGCCCAGTTATTGATTGGAGCATGGAAACCGAAGCCTGCTGCTGCATCGTAGTCACCTTCGAACTCAGAGTCCACTCGACCTAAAATGTGAGCGTTAGGGTGGATTGACTTACTCATTGCTGCACCGAAAGTTACAGGACTAGCACCGATACGAGCTTCTAAGTAGTCATAACTGAAGTTACTCATGACCGCAGGGCTATTTGGATCGGTTTGAGCAAATGATTGACCGGATGCAAGCACTAAAGCTGCAGCTAAGATTGTTTTACGCATATGGACGATAAACCTATATCTTGTTAATTTCCTTGGTCTTTAGCGACACAAGCGCTATGACATTAATTACGACATGATAATGCATCATAGCAATGGTCACTATAAAAATGTCATTGTTTTGTCGTTATTTATACCTATAAGCAATCTGTGTGCCATAAATGATTATTTATTCACCAAATTCGAGGCGATTTTTAGCCATAGCTTCAAATACTCTTTCAGTATCTAAAGCCGACGCCCAAGGCATTAAGTTAGATTCGTTGTCGATGATATAGGTAGTCAACTGGTCTTTAATCACTTTGCGTAGCTCATCACCACGCCAAGGTTTAGCAATGTAAAAATCTAGGCTGGAGTGATTGATTGCTTCAACGGTGTCTTCCAAACCCGCTTGTCCGGTTAGGAGCAACTTGCGCGTGGCCTTGGTTTGAGGGTCATCATTCAACTCGATAAGAAATTGGATGCCCGTTTGCTCAGGCATGATGTGGTCACACAAAATCAGCGCCAGTTTTACGTCTTCTTGCTGTGCTTCATGGATGATATCCTTAGCCTCTTTTACCGACTCAGCCGGTTCGAGTATAAAGTGCTCTTCGAAGCAGTCTAAGTCTTGAATGACGCTGTCCAATACTTCTCGTTCATCATCGACACATAAGATTAGGTATTTGTTCATTCGGGACTCCTTGGCGAAATAGCCAGTTGACGACAGGGTAGCCAAACTGACATTGACGTAAATTGGTTTTCAACAGACTCGACCTCAATTCTACCGCCGTGCTGATGGACAATTTGCTGGCAGACAGATAATCCAATACCCAAGCCAAAATTGCCTTCTTTCTTGGTGGTAAAGTTGAGATCGAACATTTGTGTCTTAACAGAGTGGGGGATACCACAGCCGTTATCGGTAAATGTCACCACAACCCAGTCTTGATCTGCGTTGTGGGTATTTTGGGTCTCAATCCTCAATACTCCTTGTTGGGGAAAAGCATCAATGGCATTGGAAATGAGGTTGGTCCAGACTTGCTGTAATGCAATCGGTAGGCATTGAATGGTCGGAATGTCAGCATAATGACGCTCAACTGAATGAAATTTGAGTTTGTTCTCAAAAATGGTCAGTGTGTCTTCGATGCCTTCGTGAATATCTGCGAGATGAAAGCGCTCGTCGTCTGGT
Source organism: Vibrio sp. TRT 29B02 (assembly GCF_050113655.1). Lineage (NCBI taxonomy): Bacteria > Pseudomonadati > Pseudomonadota > Gammaproteobacteria > Vibrionales > Vibrionaceae > Vibrio > Vibrio sp. TRT 29B02. The sequence continues at coordinate 51,357 of NZ_JBNJOJ010000002.1, read as the reverse complement.
CGCGCGTACCCTTTGAGGCTTTTAACCATGTCTGCGATTCTTCCAGCACAAACATTAATGGAGCGCAGCGTCGAACCCGCCAGATAGTAATCTTCTAACTTTTCAAGTTGCTCTAAGGCTCGCTCAGGATCCTTTTGTGCCAGATCATGCCAATTGGTTTGTGTCTCTAAACCGAGTTTGACCAGTTTTTTAGCGATTCTTCGGTGGCTGACTAAAGCTTCAACATCGCGAACAATGGCTCGTTCGGTTGCGGTTGAACGCGGTCGTTGAGTCAGCCCTTGTTTGAGGACTGAGATACCTTCGAGCCCGATGTCATCAATCGAATGAACGTCGACCAGATGTTGCATCTTTTCGGTCAAGAGGTCGGTGCCGCGCAGTATTGCTGCAACTGGATTGTTGAGTTCGTGGGCGACGCCTGCGACGAGTTGCCCCAACATTGCCATCTTCTCACGTTCAATGAGTTGCTGGTGGGCAAGCTCTAAGGATTCAAGCGTTTTTTGTAACTCTAATTTAGTGTTAATGCTGCGCTGTAGTCGGCGGTTAAAGTGGCGAAGCAGCAAGTTAGTAAAGAGTGGTAACAGCGTCATATTGGAGTGCATGACCTTACCAAACACTTCTCGATCTAACTTAATAACTTCAGTCTGTGAGAGTGTGACTGCGGTTGAGAATGAAGGTTCTCCGGTCACAAAAGACATACCACCGACAATATTTCCTTGTGAGTGTCTAACCACTTCTCTTTGTCGGCCAATCTCATCTTTTTTATACAGGGCAACTTGACCTTTGGTTATGAACCATAGGAACTGGTTCTCTTCACCTTCTTTGGTCAGTAAGTGGTCCGGTGAATAGGTTCTTATCGCCCGACTTTCATCTTGATCAGCAAAGAATTCCAGCAGTGCGGTGGTGACCTGTTGGGCTAATTGTTGATCGGAAAGGCTATGATGATCGGTAATAAAACCTTCTCGATAGCTGCGCATCTTCTGTTCGATGTGGGCACGTAGCAGTCGATGCTGATCGAGCACCATACTATACGCGAGTAAGTTATCTTTATCGTTTTGTAGAATAAAGGTCGTCAGTTCTTTCTGCGCGATTTGGTGAACGAGATTGTCTTGCAACGGTTTGGTTAAGCAGTGGTCTAACCGACCATCATTCACCGCTGACAAGATAGCCTGTATATCCTGTCCGCAACTGATTAAGATTTTACGTGCTCGTTGGGTGTGACTGTTTTTGTCGAGCTGGATAAGAAAGTCAGCGCCGTTGAAATTTTCATGGTGGCTAGCAATGACAAGTGCGACGGTTTGGTTCTGCTCTAGGCAATACTCAAGCGCTGCGTGAGCCTCGTCGAGTGAGTCAGCGGTATGCAGGTCGAATTTGGCAGAAAGAGGGCTGAGTTCACGCCTCAGCTGCTCGATACTAATTGGGTTGTTATCTAAACACAGTACGGCAAAATGATTCACGAGTAAGCTACAATTTGAAAATCCACAGGGATAACTGTATCAAGGTTGAAAAAAATGTATTGAGAGCTAGGTATGAGAATTTCTGATGTTTTTAATAGAAAGCCAATACTCTGATTTATCTCAATGTTTTTTCGTGTAGACTGGATGAAATCGAAGTTTAAGAAATTTATACCATGGAACTTAAAAAAATTGCTGCCATAGGCGGTGCTGTTGTACTTGGATTATGTTGGCCACTTGCTGTCGGTCAGATTGGACAAGCCGTTATTAGTGATGGTGTCGCTCACCTTAATAGTGATTCCATAAAAGCAGAAATCGTAGAGTATGACAGAGGCTACTTGTCATCTACGGTAAAAACTCGCTATACGGTTTTTGATCCAACGTTGGCTGAGCAGCTTGCCGTCGATGGTTTGCCAACCGAGGTTGTGCTCACGAGTCATGTAAGCCATGGTTTATTTAATCTTAAAGCGGAATCGGTCATAGATAACCAGCCGGAACTGCCATTGACTTTAAACACAGTCACTCAACTCAACGGCAATACCGATTACGTCTTATCAATGGCCAACTGGAATCAGGTTTCTGAAGGTCCGGATGGGGCTATTGTTTCTGTGACCGCGTCAACGCTGAAAGGGCATATCAGCGTATTGGGTGATTTAACCTATCAGCTAAGTGTTCCGTCGGTAGAGGTTGACTTCAATTCCGGTGAAAAAGTGCTGCTTTCTGGATTATCGGGTCAAGGTGAAGGAAAGAAAATTAACAGCTTTTGGATTGGCGAACAGACGCTAAAAGTGGCAGCAGCGTCCATCCTAGATGTGGATCAGTCGCCGCTATTTAGCCTTAGCGACAGCCAGTATACTTTCACAAGCTCATTTGACGACGTGGAAAAAACGGTCAGCAGCCAACATGTTGTCGATTTAAGAGATCTAGTGACTGTCGATGGTGATGTGGATAGCGTGTCAATTGACCTAGCGTTTGGCGGCTTAGATAGCGTTGCTTTTGAGCATTTGGTCAATCTCTATCAGAACAACCCAATGCCAACCAATGAGGACATTGATGCCGCGGTACCATATGTGGAAAGTTTATTCTCAAAAGGTTTTTACCTTGCAATGAACAAAATGGCAGTTAAGTTAGGCGATGAGAGTGAATTTGAGTCTAAATGGCAGATAACTGTTCCTCAAGGGACTGACAACGTTACACAGAATCCAGCCATGATTTTGCCAGCGCTAACTGGCGATCTAGACACCTTCTTTTCTAATGGTTTAGTTACTCAATACCCATTTATACAGCAAGGCATTGATGAAGCGATGGTGATGGAACTGATTAAAGAAACCGACCAGGGCTACCAGATTAAAGCGGAGCTGAAAGAAGGTAATTTAGTGTTCGCTAACGGGCAGCAAATTCCTCTAATGGCGTTGCTTCTACCCGCATTGATGACGCCGTAATTGCAAAATTTAATTGCTTAGAGAGAAAAGAGGTCTTAAGACCTCTTTTCTTGCTTTTTATCAAGCAAAAAACATGGTATTAATCGATCAATCTCTTATAGAAGCATATGCAAGGAAAGTATAGATGAGCAAGGTTTTCAACTTTAGCGCAGGCCCCGCAGCACTGCCTAAAGAGGTGATGGAAAAAGCACAACAAGAATTTGTCGATTGGAATGACCTAGGTACGTCGGTGATGGAAATCAGTCACCGTAGTAAAGAGTTCATCAAGGTTGCGGAAGAGGCCGAACAGGATCTCCGCGATTTGCTAAACATTCCTAACAACTACAAAGTTCTTTTCTGCCAAGGTGGAGCACGAGCGCAGTTTGCTGCCGTACCACTGAACTTGCTAGGTGAAGCCAACAAAGCGACCTACATTGATGCTGGTTACTGGGCTGAGAGCGCTATCGATGAAGCGCAAAAGTACTGCCAAGTTGATACTTTTGTGGCGAAAACAGACATTGACGGTAAAACGGCGGTGTTGCCTGCTTCTGAATGGCAAATCGCTCCTGATGCAGCATATGTTCATTTCTGTCCAAATGAAACTATCGATGGTATCGAAATCAGTGACTTACCAACAACAGACAAGCCAATTGTTGCCGATATGTCATCGAATATTCTTTCGCGCCAAATCGATGTCTCTAAGTATGGGGTTATCTATGCAGGCGCACAGAAAAACATCGGCCCTGCTGGTATCTGTATTGCCATTGTTCGTGATGACTTGTTAGAGCTAGCGAGCAACGTCGTTCCGAGCTTTATGAATTACAAAGTATTGGCGGAAAAAGATTCGATGTTTAATACGCCTCCAACCTATGCTTGGTACTTGTCTGGCTTGGTTTTCAAATGGCTGAAAGAGCAGGGCGGTGTGGCTGAAGTCGAAAAAGTAAACCAAGAGAAGGCGGCGCTGCTTTACAATCAAATCGATGGTTCAGATTTCTACATTAACAATGTGCATCCGAACAACCGCTCGCGTATGAATGTTCCTTTCCAGCTAGCTAAGCCAGAGCTTGACGGGCTGTTTTTGCAGCAGGCAGCCGAGCGCGGAATGGTGGCACTCAAAGGTCACCGAGTTGCGGGTGGAATGCGTGCTTCTATCTACAATGCTATGCCATTAGAAGGTGTCCAGGCATTGGTAGACTTTATGCAAGAGTTTGAAGCTGAAAACGCTTAATCGAAAATAAATAAAGGGCCTAACGAATCGACGTTAGGCCCTTTTTGTATCTGGAAACTGCTGTTAGCGGCGTTTTGGCTTACGTCCTGCTGGTGGCTTACCCGCGTGACTTGCCGCAGGCTTACCGCCGCGGTTGCTATTCGGTTTGCTATCCGGTTTACCATTGCGTTTTGGCGCGGAACCACCTTTATTATTCGCTGATTGGCCTTTGCCTTGTCCACGTTGCTCGCCTTGCAGTTTTTCAAAGCCAGGTTGGCTCTTGGTATGCTTAGTGGCAAAACGTTGTGAACCGTGTCGACCTGACTTACGGCGCTGAGCTGGGGTTTTAGCCTCGATATCTTCCTCTGGTACCAGACAACCTGGTTTGTCACCAATCAGGTGCTTTTTACCCATGTTGACGAGTGCTTCACGAATCAATGGCCAGTTTGCTGGATCATGATAGCGTAGCAATGCTTTGTGGAGACGACGTTGACGTTCACCTTTAGCGACAGGAACCTCTTCACGCTTTTTGTATTTAACGCGTTTCAGTGGGTTGGTCTCTGAGTAGTACATAGACGTCGCATTACACATCGGCGATGGATAGAAGTTTTGTACTTGATCACATTCAAAGTTGTTCTTTTTCAGCCATAGCGCGAGATTCAGCATGTCTTCGTCTTCCGTGCCAGGGTGTGCAGAAATAAAGTACGGGATAAGGTATTGTTTTTTACCTGCTTCTGCACTGTATTTCTCAAACATCTCTTTGAAACGGTCATAGGCTCCCATGCCTGGCTTCATCATCAAATCCAGCGGACCTTTTTCGGTGTGTTCTGGAGCGATTTTCAGATAACCACCGACGTGATGGGTCACCAGCTCACGCACATATTCAGGCGATTCAATCGCAAGATCATAACGAACGCCCGACGCGATCATGACCTTGTTGATGCCTTGAACTTTGCGGGCAGCACGGTAGAGATCAATCGTGTGTTTATGGTCGGTATTCAGTTTGTTACAGATACCAGGGAAAACACATGACGGGCGACGACAATTCGCTTCCGCTTTCGGATCACTACAACCTAGGCGATACATGTTGGCCGTTGGCCCGCCAAGGTCGGAGATTGTGCCAGTAAATCCAGGAACTTTGTCGCGAATTTCCTCTAACTCGTTAAGAATCGATTCTTGTGAACGGTTCTGAATAATTCGACCTTCGTGTTCGGTGATAGAACAGAATGAACAGCCGCCAAAACAGCCTCGCATGATGTTTACCGAGGTTTTAATCATATCGTAGGCTGGAATCTTCGCTTTGCCGTACATTGGGTGCGGAACGCGTGCGTAAGGCAGCCCAAACACGTAATCCATTTCTTCCGTTGTAAGTGGAATTGGCGCCTGGTTGACCCAAAGTTCGCGATCACCATGGCGTTGAATCAATGCACGACCCGAATACGGGTTGGTTTCAAGGTGCATGATTCGACTGGCATGAGCGTAAAGAATACGGTCATTGTTGAGTTTCTCGAACGGTGGGATACGTACCGCTGTCGTAGCTGCATCGTGACGAGATGGTCGGATCGTAATCGGCTTGGCTTCAGACTCTTGCGCCTTTGCCTTAGTATCACATTGTTCCTCAACCGCATAAGGGTTAGGCGGAATAAAGGCTTCTTTGCGCGGCTTCTCGATACGCGAAGAGTCGATCACTGTGTAACCTTCTGGCTCTGCAGGAAGGCTGACGGCAGTACCACGAATGTTGGTCATGCTGGTGATCTCTTCACCATCCGCTAGTCGATGTGCGACTTCGACCAAAGCACGTTCTGCGTTACCAAACAACAGGATGTCTGCTTTAGCGTCAAATAGGACAGAACGGCGTACTTTGTCAGACCAGTAATCATAATGTGCGAGGCGACGCAGACTGGCTTCGATTCCGCCCAATACGATAGGTACCCCTTTGTAGGCCTCACGACAGCGCTGCGAGTAGACGAGTGTCGCGCGGTCTGGGCGTTTGCCACCTTCGTTGTTTGGTGTGTAGGCGTCATCATGGCGCAGCTTACGATCAGCAGTATAACGGTTGATCATCGAATCCATGTTGCCAGCAGTGATACCAAAAAATAGATTTGGTTTACCAAGAGCAGTGAAGGCATCTTTATTGTGCCACTCTGGTTGAGCGATAATACCGACTCGAAACCCTTGGGCTTCAAGAAGACGGCCAATAATCGCCATACCAAAGCTTGGGTGGTCGACGTACGCATCACCCGTTACGATGATAATGTCACAGCTGTCCCATCCTAGGGCATCCATTTCCTTACGATTGGTCGGCAGAAATGGCGCAGTGCCAAAGCATTCTGCCCAATATTTTTTGTGCTCGTGAATAGGAGTGATATTGCTGTACATATTTTGCTCTCAGTGCCAAGGAGCGCGAATTATAGCGACTTGAAGGGCGACTATCTACCTCATTATAACTAAGTCTATTTAGCTACCGCGGACGAGGATTTTCTTGATCGGGAACTGATTGACTAAAGTGTTATCTCATTAACGTATTGTTTATACAACTCCAGCTATATTAGACGTTAACGCTATTATGAAAGTAGGTGGTTATACTAGTGAATGACTCCGATACAAATGGTCGCTTAATCAATGATCTAGCTGCGTCTTCAAAATACGCGATTTACGATTGGTATCTAAACTTGAAAACACAAGTTTTTGAGTGTGACAGTCAGGTAAAAGCGCTACTAGTGGGAGATAGCAGGAGTAATTTGACCGCCCGAACGCTATTTCGGCTTTTACCTAAGCCACAGCAGGTTATTGTCAAACAGGCGTTTCAAACGGCCATCAACACTCAAGAGCGCACCTACGCCCATTGCTGTTTATTCACTGAACCTCATCTGTTTGCCTATGTCGAAATCGCTATTGACAGAGTTAGCGATCATGAATTGAGGGGAACCTTGTCGCCTTGCCTCATTTTTCCAACCGAACATGAAGTCGCTGAGCTGTTTTATGCTTTATTTGAAAATTCTCATCATGGAATTCTCGTCACCGATAGCGACACCAGAATCCTTGCCTGCAATCACTACTTTGAAACCTTGACGGGGTACCTGCGCAATGAGTTGGTCGGGCTACGCACGCGGATCTTCAATGCGGGAGAACACAGCGAAGCATATTATCAAGAGATGTGGACACGAGTTCATGAGCAAGGATTCTGGAAAGGCATCATTTTGTCGCGTCATGCTAACGGTGAAGTTTTTCCCCACGAACTGACGCTTCAAAAGATTCATTTTGCTGATGGTCAGGTCTATTACGTTGGCTTCTCCTCTGATGTTTCCAGTGAGCTAGAGCGGCTTGAAGATTTAGAGTCGGGTGGGGTTGATCTGCTCACCCAACTTCCCAGCAAGGAGGTCTTTCTCAACCGTTTAAAAGAGTATTGCTCTGATACTGACCCACGAAGAGGCGTAGTGGTGTTAGCGATTCAGCCGAAGTTTAAACAAAACTCTGCGCAGGAAACGAAGCGCCAGTTCGCTAGCTACCTCAAAGACAATAGCCATGTTCTCGAGAGTGGTTATTTAGGCAGTGATTGCTTCGTCGTGTGCTTAGCCGTTGATGTGCAGTTGTCCCAGCAGGTTGCAAGTGACATCGGACGGTCAATTACCCAACTGTTTCAAAGTTTTAAGCACGCCCAAGCGTCGGTCGCATTGGCGCTGAAAGCAGGGGTAACTGGGGTGTCAGTGTGGAATGTAGATGCAACTCAGCCGAACCAGTTGGTATCTCATGCCTACCAAGCTTTATTAGAACTTCATTCTGGTCAAACGCGACGAATAAACTTCTATGATCGAGAAATCCATCGTCAGGTGGAGCGTAAGAAACTGCTTGAGCACCATGTTTTACATAGCCTTGAGCAAGGGAAAGTGGATGTCTATTTCCAACCGATTGTTGATATTCAGCGTCGTCGAATCGACAAGTTTGAAGCCTTGTGTCGTTTTCCACACAGCGACGAGTTTGCAGCGTCAACGCAAGAGTTGGTCGAAGTGGTTGAAGAGTTAGACAAGGTTGTTGAACTTGATGATCTGGTCTTGCTGTCGGCCCTTGAGCAATTCCCACAATTACAGAAAAAATTTGGGGAGCATGTGGCGATCTCAGTCAATCGTTCACTGAGAAGTACCACAGACCTGAGTGATATCTTGCAACGAGCGGCGCATATTCTAGATAAACAGAAGATGGCTCCTGAATTGCTGACGCTCGAATTTACGGAAAGCGCTTTTTTTCAAAGTAACAGACACAATAAACATTTACTGGGTTTGCTTCGTGACGCGGGTGTACAAATCGCTGTGGATGATTTTGGTACCGGCTGTGCGTCATTCAAATATTTAAAAGAGAGTTACTTTGATATTCTCAAAATTGATCGTGAATTTATCCAACACCTGTCGTTACAAACACGGCAATACGAAATTGTTGTCGCTTTAATTCAGCTCGCGAAACGCCTTAACTTAAAAGTGATAGCAGAGGGTGTAGAAACCCAACAAGAGTTAGATGTGTTGTATGACCTTGGTGTCGAATTTGTTCAGGGTTATTACTTCTCAAAACCGTTACCCTTAGCTGAGCTGACTTCTATCAATCACTTATTTCAACAAGATGAGAGTGAGGTTCAAGCCTCTCCTAGCTCAATAAGCCATCTTGCTTATTCTTCACGGCATATAGATCCTGGCGAGCCACTGTCGCTGATTTACCAATACTTTTCTGATACAGAAGTGGACTACTTGCCTATCATAGAAGACAAGATTTGTGTCGGGTATATCGACCGGCCAAGCATGAATCTGCATTTGACATCAAACATGGGTACCGACCATGAGTCTACTAAGGAGCATGCATACTGGAACAAACCTGCTAACCGAATTATGTTGCCCGTTATCAGCGAAATTGATTGGCATACCCCACAATCCAAGGTAGCGAGTCTCGTCAAACAAAACAGGCCGTTCCCTTGGTGTTTAGTTGATGAGTATGGTCATTTTAAAGGTTTAGTTGGCCCGCTAGCCGCGCTTAGTTGTCTTGCTAATAATAAATCTGTCACTTAGTTGAGTTTGTTCTAACTTTAATATTAGGGATTGCTCAACGATAGGATGAGTCTATGTACAGGGAGTTAGGCTCCGTACGTGATTTTAAGGCAAACGAGCAGACAACGAGTACGCAACTAGAATGGCAGTGGGATACTGAGCGTCATCAACTGCAAATTGATGAAGATTTGTGTCGCCAACTGCTGAATTCAGACCTTCCTACTTTAACGGGCAACGTACTACTGCCGTGCATGAGCTATCACGATCAAACGGAGCTGTTAGCGCTATTGGCTCAGGCATGTAAATACCAGAGCAAACATCGTTTTTGTTGTTGTTTACAACTTAGTGATGACCAGTGTTGCTATGCGGAGTTAAGTTTTCGTGGTGAAAGCCACAGGCTTGTAACTGGAACCCTGACTCCGTTACTGTTTGTTCATGCGACGACATCAACGTTAAGTGCTCTATTTGAACAACTGTTTAATAACCCTCATCACGGTGTCGTTTTGGCAGACGAACAGCGCAACATCGTGGTGTGCAATGATTACTTCCTAGAACATGCCAGTTACAGTAACCAACAATTGGTTGGTCGACCAATGGATCTGCTAAATTCGGACAAGCACAGCGGTAGCTTTTATCAGAAGATATGGCAGCAAGTCGACAAGGAGGGCAGCTGGTCTGGTGTTGTTCTTATTCAATCATCTCGCGGTAAAACCTACCCTCAAGACTTAACTTTACAGAAAATTATCCTTGTCGAGGGAATATTCTATCTTGGTGTATACCTTGACCTTTCCAACAATCTTTACCGGATTGCCGACGTTGAACTAGGTGGTGTTGAGTTGCTCACTCAATTGCCAACTGAAAAGCAGTTTGTTCGCGCCATTACCCAGCAATGGATGGAAAGTGCTGAACCCAATATCCATATGGTGGTCGCCTTTCGCCCAAGTTTTGGACCGGTTGATGATTTTGAACTCAAGTCGATGTTGTCTGAACATCTTACCAACAATAAGGTTGCTAAGTTTGTTGGCTATTTAGGTAGTAACCATTTCGTCGCTTGCTTAGAGTGTGACAAGGTCACGGGTCCAGCTCAGATACGGTTGATTCATCAGGCCATACGCCGCTTCTTTGCCTCTCTCAATCAGTCGGCAGGGAGAACCATACACAGTGCTATCATTAACGGTAGTGTCGGGGTTTCCGTATTGGGCCACGATACCCATAACCCCAAGTTGCTGGTCTCTCATGCAGTACAGGCGATGTTGGACCAAACCTCAGAGCAGCGCGGACAGATTACCTTCTATCATGGAGCTTTACACAAAGAGGTTTTACGCCGCAAAGAACTGGAAGAGTGGGCCGAGAAACTGATTCGTACGCAAAATATAGAAGTCTATTACCAGCCAATCATAGATGTAAAAAATTGGGATATTGTGAAGTTTGAGGCGCTTAGTCGTTTTAAAGCGAACAACGGTAAGATTCTTAATACGCAAGAAATGGTGATGATAGCGGAAGACCTTGATTTGGTTTCGGATCTAGATTGGTGCGTAGGTAAGAAAGCACTGCATGATTTGAATATGATTCAGGAACGTTTTGGTCACCAGCTAGGTGTAACCATTAATCGTTCGTTAAACACTAAGCTAGCAGTGGATGAAGTACTACGCAGTGCTGATTCTCTCATTCATCAATATGCGAATCGACCAGAGACGGTCACCATAGAATTAACGGAAAGTGCTTATTTCGATAGTGAATCTCGACAGTCATCGTTAATTAGAAATATACGTCAGAGAGGGGTGAGTGTTGCGATCGATGACTTCGGTACCGGTTACAGTTCTTTTGCTTACCTCAGTGATTGCAACTTCGATATTCTCAAGATTGACCGTGAGTTTGTTAAGGACCTTAAACATGGGACACACAAATTCTTTATTGTAAAAATGATCACCCAACTGGCACATACGCTGAATGTAAAAGTGGTAGCGGAGGGCGTTGAGACGCTTGATGAGCTGAAAGTGGTATGCGGTTTAGGCGTGGACTATATCCAGGGGTACTTTTTCTCTAAACCATTGCCTTTAGAGCAATTAGAAAATGCATGGGGTTATTACGATAAACTGGAATCGTTCCTATCAGGCTCAGATCACGCAAGGCAGTCTGGGATATTGAGTATCACTCAGATTCACATTCCGAGTCTTGCTCCCAATGACAATATCGAAAGGGCGAGAGCACTGTTGAACTCTGATCAATACCGAATCGATTTCATTCCTATTCTAAATCGGAAAATGTGCGTTGGGGTCGTTGGACGAGAAGAGCTCAATTACCATTTGTCACCGACATTAGGGACAAAACTTGAAACCAGTAAAGATTTGTCGATTTGCAAAAAAACACTCAACCGAGTGATGCGAACCAACCTCCATACTATTCGGCATCAGACACCACTTAGTGAGATTTCTAACATCATCAAATCGGGCATAAAACCCCCTTGGCTGGTGGTGAATGATTCGGGAGAGTATTTGGGCATTGTCACCAATCAAGACATTTTAAAACACTTCGCCAATGGCTAAAATTGTTCAGTCTGCTATTATCCGCATCCAAATACTCACTTAATTTAATTTCACTATGGTTCAGCAACTTCTTGCCGTTTTCGCGCCTATGTTGTTAGGGGCGCAGCTTATTCTCACTCTGATCTTAGTTAAAGGCGATATCTGTCCAGGTCAAAGAGGTCGTATTCATAAAATGCTTCCAACCTTGGCGATTCTTTGGCTTGCGGTCTCTTCATTGCGTATTGAAGCCATGATGGTTGTGTTCGCAATTGCTTACTTTTATACCCAAGTTCAAACCAAGAAAACCCGCGATCAAGGTCCGCTTTGGGTGATGTACCTTGCCAATGGCTTGGCGTTAGCCTATGTCGGTATAGAAGTGACGACGCAAAGTTCTCTCGCTGCCAGCCTGAGTGTTCTGATCCAAGTTTTCCTTTTAGGGGCAATCTTGGCTCATCTGCTGCTGACCATTGCTCGTACTCGCTTACAGGCGTTTCATAGAATATTGCCTGTGACAGGTGTTGTTGCGGCAATGCTGATGAGTTTAGCCATACTGCTCAAAGCTTCTGGTTTGTCTGCTGAGGCATTAACCAACATTACTCAGCCGTTACTGGTTGGTTTGGCACTACTTATTACCGCGGTGGTCATTTGGTGTTGGCACATGTTGACCTCAAAAGAGATAAATAAACTGCAACTGGCGATGGCACTGGCATTTTTACTCCTTTCAGCGACCTCAAACCAAGCACTGTTAATGCTGTAAGTTTGTTAGCCTGCTTCTACAAAGATTAGAGCTGAATCACTTCAATTTCCTCCGTTTAGGTCTAGGCTTAGAAGGCGAGTGTGCAAAAGGAGAGGGTGATGGATCTTAGTAATGCCGGCAGCTTTGACAGCATAATTCTACTAGGTATTGTCAACGAAAAGCTGCGCTTGGAATGTGACTCTTTTGAAGAGTTAGTCAGCATGTATGAAATGGATGTCGAAGCGGTGATAGGTAAACTGGATATGCTAGGTTACAACTATGACCCATTGACGAACCAGTTTAAAGCGTACCAAAGATAACGATAAAGGAGGCGTATGCCTCCTTTTTTGTTTCCGCTAAACCGTTTTTATACCGTCTAAATGGCTTTGAGATTGTAGACGGGCAGTATTAAAAAATGCCTGTAGGTAACGCTTATCCCTATCTGAATGGCGTATAGCGGCGAATAGCCGTCTCCATAAACCATTCCCCAGCGGGATGCTGGCAATCAGTCCCTGTCTCGAAAATTCACTGATGGCCCAGTTAGGCAATGCGGCAACCCCAAGACCAGCAGAGACCATCTGGATCAGCATCAGAGTGTTGTCAGCCTGCTTCCATTTTGCTGGTTCTACGTTGGCGGGTTGCAAAAAGTGTTTAACGACATCCAATCGATTCTTCTGAACCGGATAAGAGAGCATTGTCTGATCGGCTAAATCCTGTGGCTCAATGGCCGGTTTTTGTGCCAAGGGGTGGGAAATCGATGTCACCAATCGCATTTCGAAGTCAAATAGAGGCTCGTAATGGACTTCGGATCTTGGCTGAATGTCGGAGGTAATCACCAAATCCAACTCGCCTGCAAGTAGCGCAGGTAATGGTTCGAAGCCAAATCCGGACGAAAAATCGAGCGTCACGCTTGGCCAAGCAAGTTGATACTCCTTGAGCGCAGGCATCAGCCACTGAAAGCAAGAATGACACTCAATCGCCATGTGTAGCCGACCATTTACGTCCTCTTTGAGACTGGCAATCTCATTCTCAGCTTTGGCAACGCGAGGTAACACCTCATCGGCGAGCTTTAAAAAAATCTCGCCTTCGGAGGTGAACTTAACTGGACGCGTTTTACGCAGAAAGAGTTGACCCCCAATCCTCGCTTCAAGATCTTTTATCTGATGAGACAGTGCGGACTGAGTTAAATGGAGAGTCGTGGCTGTCGCGGTCAGCGAACCAGTGTCTCGCAGTGTTGTTAGCGTACGGAGGTGTTTTAGCTCGACCATGAATTCCCTTCAGATAGATGTCATTCGCATGAATTATATTAACCTAGCTTGTTTTTTTGGGTGTGTAAACATCTAGATGGCTAAAAATAAAATTCCAATCTCTATGAGCCCATTGAGCTAAGCCAAACGCCACCATGAAGAAATCTAATAAACATGTTGAATATTTGGAGATTGTTGTCGTGAAGATTTGGCGAGATAGTTTAGCCATCCAGACATCTTGATGATGTTGTAAATGCACAAACAGACGCTAGAAACAGAATCAAAAGGAATCACGACATGACAACAACGACACACATTCTTGGCTACCCGCGAATTGGTGAAAAACGCGAACTGAAATTCGCGCTCGAAAAATACTGGCGCGGAGAAATTGATCAGGCTGAACTGAAACAAGTGGGTTCAACACTGCGTCATAATAACTGGGCGACACAAGCAGAGGCGGGGCTGGATTTTGTATCGGCAGGGGATTTTGCTTGGTATGACCACGTTCTGACGACCACTTTGCTCCTTGGTCATGTACCTAAGCGTCATCGAGATGGACTCCCTGATCTTGATACACTTTTTAAGGTCGGACGAGGTCAATCTCAGGCAAGTTGCGGATGCAGTGGTCATGCAGCGTCAGATATGACTAAATGGTTCAACACTAACTACCACTACATCGTACCTGAGTTCAGCAAGGATGACAGTTTTGAAGTAAGCTGGCCCCAGCTGTTTGAAGAAGTTAATGAAGCGATTAAAGCGGGTTACAACGTTAAACCTGTGCTGCTTGGCCCATTAAGCTACTTGTACTTAGGCAAAGAAGTGGACGAAGGCTTTGACCGTTTGTCACTGCTTCCTCGCCTGTTAACGGCTTATCAAGCTATCTTGGCAAAACTTGCAAAGCAAGGTGTTGAGTGGGTACAGATAGATGAGCCAATCTTAGCTCTTGAACTGGATAAAGCATGGCAAGATTCGTTCAAACTTGCCTATCAGGTGATTCGTAGTGACGTTAAAGTGTTGCTTACTACCTATTTTGATTCGGTCGTTGATACGCTTGATAAGATTGTTGAACTGCAAGTGGACGGCTTACATATCGATTTATCTGCGGCTCCAGAACAGCTAGATGTTGTGGCAAAAAATCTACCACAAAACTGGATTTTATCTGCGGGTGTGGTCAACGGTCGTAATGTATGGCGTGCCGATCTCAGTACACAGCTTGCTTTATTGCAACCAGTGAAAGAGACGCTCGGAGAGAGGCTTTGGGTGGCAACGTCATGCTCACTGTTACACAGCCCTGTTGACTTAGAACTAGAGTCAAACCTGAGTGAGGAGGTCGCTAGTTGGTTTGCCTTTGCCAAACAGAAGGTGACGGAAGTGGCGTTGTTGGGTAAAGCTTTAGATGGTGATCATGAGGCGATCTTAGCGTGTGATACTTACAGTGCGCCAATTCAAGCGCGTAAGACCGCAACGCACGTTAACAAACCACAGGTGCAATCCCGCCTCAACAAGATTACAAAGTCTCTGACAGAGCGCAGTGCACCCTATGTGGAGCGCGCCGCGCATCAGAGTGAAGTCTTGGGTTTGCCGCTTTTCCCTACGACCACAATAGGCTCATTTCCACAAACGAGCGAAATTCGAGTACAACGCAGTGCTTATCGAACGGGGAAACTGTCTGAGGCTGAGTACCACCAAGCGCTCAAAGGTCATATCGCTGATGCAGTGAAGCGACAAGAAGCGCTAGATCTTGACGTACTGGTACACGGTGAAGCTGAACGTAATGACATGGTTGAGTACTTTGCTGAGAATCTAGCGGGTTTCCAGACCACCCAATTTGGTTGGGTACAAAGCTATGGTTCACGTTGTGTTAAGCCGGCCATTGTTGTTGCCGATATTGAGCGCGAAAAACCAATTACCGTTGAATGGTCGACCTATGCGCAATCATTAACATCGAAACAGATGAAAGGGATGTTAACGGGGCCAGTGACAATTCTATGTTGGACGTTTCCGCGTGAGGACATCTCGCGTAAACAGATTGCTGAGCAATTGGCACTTGCGCTGCGTGATGAAGTTTCTGACCTACAGGAGGCGGGTATTAACATTATTCAGATCGATGAACCTGCAATTCGTGAAGGCTTACCGCTTAAAAAGCGTGACCATAAAGCGTATCTTGAATGGGCGGTCGATGCGTTTAAGATTTCAGCGGCTAGTGCCAAACCAGAGACTCAGATCCACACCCACATGTGTTACTCAGAGTTTAACGAAATCATTGATTCTGTCGCAGCACTGGATGCTGACGTGATCACCATTGAAACGTCGCGCTCAAATATGGAGCTTCTCAAAGCATTTGAAGAGTTTAACTACCCGAATGAGATTGGCCCTGGCGTGTATGACATTCACTCGCCTAACATTCCGAGTAAAGAGTGGATTGAGGGGTTGATTAACAAGGCCGCTGAGAAAATTCCGGCTCAACGTCTATGGGTAAATCCAGATTGCGGTCTCAAAACGCGTAACTGGAAAGAGACGGAAGCGTCACTCACGAACATGGTTCTTGCTGCTAAGGAGCTGCGAAAAACCTACCAGTCATAGAATTACCCTGAAAAACTAATAATGCCGACCTCAGGTCGGCATTATTGTTTTAACACGTTTAAATCGCTTCGCCATTGACTGTAACCGCAACATCAATATTGCCACGAACAGCATTTGAATATGGGCAGACTTGATGAGCCACTTTCACTAACTCAAGTGCTTGCTCCTGCGGTAGCGCTAACGTTGCCGCTAAACTTACCGTTAATGCAAAACCACCTTGTTGGTTCGGGCCAATACCCACTTGAGCTGTCACTGGGGCGGATTTCAAGGCAACTTTTGCTTCTCGTGCAACGTGAAGAATAGCGTTAGAAAAACAGGCAGAGTACCCGGCTGCGAATAATTGTTCTGGATTAGTGGCAAGACCAGAGCCACCCATCTCTTTAGGGTAAGAAAGCTCTAAATCCAGTAAACCATCGTCTGATTTAACTTGACCATTACGGCCTGCCAATGCTGTTGCTTGAGTTTGGTATAACGTCGTCATGCTGAAAATCCTTAATTTAAGTTGTGCACAATCTAATTGCTAGCAATCTTATATCGAAAATTATGTTGAATGCAAGTATATTGTGTGCAATTTATTTTTTGGGGTGTATCATGTCTTACTGCGAAAGTGACAATTCATTCAGTGCGGAACAGAGTCTTTTACTCGACAATCAAATCTGTTTTCCACTTTATAGCGCCGCCAATGCGGTGATCCGTACCTATAGGCCATTGCTGGAAAACTTAGATCTTACCTATTCGCAGTACCTGGTGATGATGGTGTTGTGGGAGAGTGATGGTATCAATGTTAAGGATCTCGGTAGTCGATTACACCTAGATTCAGGCACCTTAACGCCGCTTCTTAAACGCTTAGAAAGCAAAGGGTTTGTTATACGTGGACGTAGCGAGCAAGATGAACGAGTACGAGTACTAAAACTGACTGACTCTGGAGCCAAATTACAGCAGCAAGCATTACAGATTCCAGCAGAAATGAAGTGCAAAATCCCATTAGAACTTGAAGAGCTCATCGTCCTAAAAAACCTGTGTCAAAAGGTACTGAAAACTCTAGAGGATTAGGCTTCCTCAGTGATTTAGGCAAGGATAAAGATAGTCAGCAGGTAAGAGGAATATATGATAGAAACATCACGACTGATCCTTCGCCAGTGGCGTGAGTCTGACAGAGAACCCTATCGCCGATTGAATGCAGATCCACAAGTGATGCGCTATTTCCCCTCACGCCTCACTAGCGAGCAAAGTGATTCGCAGCTAGACGTTATGCGTCAACTTATCAATCTAAACGGGTGGGGATTTTGGGCGCTGGAGATCAAACAGACTCAAGAGTTTATCGGCTTCGTTGGCTTGCATCAGCAAGCAGAAGACAGTGGAATCCCTAATGCACCATTGGTTGAGATTGGCTGGCGACTTGATGTTCATCACTGGGGGAAAGGCTACGCCCCTGAAGCGGCTTGTGCGGCGTTAGATTATGCGTTTAGGCAACTTAACCTTGAACAGGTTTATTCATTTACAGCTTTGACCAATGTTCCTTCGCAAAGAGTGATGGAAAAAATAGGCATGCTCAACACTGGGCAAGATTTTGACCACCCGAAATTGCCGACTGGTCATGAGCTTAAGCGCCATTGCCTATATAGAATGACGCGTGAACAGTGGCGACGAACTGATTCGATTGTCACCAGTACTGTAGGCGATGGTCTGACTGAGCTCGGTTAAGTTCTGTTACGTAAACGCTCTCTGAGGGACACTCTTGGTACATGAGAGGGGCGTTTTTCTTGGTATAGGTTGATCAGATTGCCCGCTAACATCAGTAATGCGCCAGCCAGAAGTGAGATTTGGAATTCTTCTGCATAGAGAACAACGCCCACCAGAGCGATAACAGGTAAACGCAAAAAATCCATCGTCACTACGATGGAAACATCGGCTAATTGAAGTGCTTTAGTCATACAGTAGTGGGCGGAGAGGGCTGTCACCCCAATAGTGGCTAGCCAAAGCCATTGGCTGCCTGCGGGAAATTGCCAATCAGGGACGGCGAGTGAGAAACTCACTGGCAACTGAATTAAACACATCAAAAACAATATCGTTAGTGGGTGCTCTGTGCGAGCAAGGGATTTTGTTGATGAGTGAGATACGGCGTAGCAAACGGCTGACGTGAGCACGATTAATGCTGCGGGAGTCACGATTTCGAATCCTGGTTTGACGATGAAAAGCACGCCAACAAACCCCAAAGTCATAGCGACTAGCTTACGCTTGGTGAGTTGCTCTGCTAAAAATAGGGCGGCAATAATCGCTGTCCACAGGGGGACGGTAAATTCAATGGCAAATACTTGAGCAAGAGGAAGCAAGCCAATACCAATAAACCACCCGTATTGACCTGCGAAGTGAAAGAGATTGCGTACCGTATGAAGCTTTAGTCGCTTGGTATAAATTAAGTGCTGTTGCTGAGTGACTAGGATGACGATGGATATGATCGTTAAGGCTATCAAACCACGGAAAAACAAAACCTGAAAAGTGCCGAGTTGCCCACTTAACTCTCTAGCACCAACGGCCATCAAGCAGAAAGAGAACAAGGTGCCAAGCATCCATGTGGCTGATCGAATAACGATATTACTCTCCTTAGTTAAAATGTAACAAGCGTCTACTTCCTACTGCTTGTGAGGACTCGCGTCAACTTATGCCCGATAGCGAAGAAAATGATGCACACACCGAGTGTGAGCAAAATGGAATAAGCGTAACCGAGACCGGCGGAAACACCGAATCCCCATACAAAGGAGAAGACCAGTCCCTGAAGCGCTTGATAAGGCCATTGAATGATCGGAAAGTGAGAATCGCCCGCAAGCAGGTAGATAAGTGCCAGCAGACTAACTGAGGCAGTGAGTAAGCCGATTAAGTTCTCTTTTTTCATGCGCTGTTTACGTCGTAAAAAGAAGATATTACGAGTAATTTCAGTAGCTGGCTAGAGGAATGTTTGATGCAGACAGCCAAGCATAAGGCTGTCTGCAATCTGGTTAGTGGTGAACCAGTGTCAGACCACTTGGAAGTGCGTCACCGAATACTCGTTTGGATTCACTGTCGGACAACGCCTTGACCTGTTCAACCAGAAGGAGCCATGAGTCGGGAACCTTACTCTGTTTTAGCTTCGCTATGACTTGAGCTCGGACATCGTCGCTAATATCGAATAGGCGATCGCCCGTCTTGCGGCAAATCATCACCGCAGCAAAAGCGATCATTGGTTCTTTCTGCCAGTTTTGTTCAAGTAATTTAGGTAACCACTGTTCCACTTGCTCGCGAGAAATGACGGCGTGTTGGCTGCCATAAAGGGGAGTACGTGATGCGAGTCGACCTAGCGCCCACCAGTGAGCCTGTTCAAACTGGTTAAAGTTGATGGCCTTGCTTAAAAACCATGACGCAAGTAAAACCTTATCTTCGACCTCAAGATGCTCAAGAGAGGCTGCCAAGCGAACCATGGACTCATAGCCCATATCTTGCGCTGCTTTCGCTGATTGAGGGTTCTTCATCGCGCCTGGGTGAAGGTATTTTGCAATGTCTGCTAAGATCGTTTCCTGCTGATCTTGGTTTAATCCACCAGCGATGCGACGCCAGAATACCCACCAGTCAGTCCATCCCTGATGGTTTTTGAATTGAATACCTTGCTGGTAGAGTCCCCACACTTGCTCGATCCGCCAAGAGTCAGTGGCATCGCCAAAGCCAGGTCGCATCGCAAAACCCGCGAGACGAAGCCAGTTTTTCTCGTGTTGCTCTGAGCGACGTCGACGTTTGCGGCCGAGTGCAAAGGAATCAAACAACTGACGCAGCGTGGTGAAGTCCCAATCGTCGCGCTTACCCAGTTTTTTCTCTAAATCTTTCGCGAGTGTCTTAATTTCATTCGATTCAGCGCTTTTTTTATTGCCACTGTAGATGCGAGCAATCAGCTCTTTGCATTCATTCAATCGAGGATGCAGTGCTTGCTGTTGGTCTTGTTCGGCTTTTTGATTACGGACTTCGAATTCCACAGCCCAGCGCTTGGTGTCATCCTCAGTATGGACACACTCCATTTTAAGTGTGCCTACTTCCGTCAACTGGCAAGCCAATTGCACTTCAACGCGCTCTTTTTGGTTAGCCTGCAGCTCAACCCCTTCGCCTCGCAAAGTAGAGATGTAAGGGGGAAGAGGCGCAAATAGGTCAGGATCGACATCAACCATAACACCGTTCTGGATGGTCGTCTTGTTAGCAAGTGTATCGTGAGTCGTGGTGAGAAGATTGAAACGAACGGGCTCACCCAAAGTGAGAGAGAAGCGACGTCCGCTTAGGCGGATTTCATGCCCTTCTTCCGTTCCTTTGGCTAATAGACATAATGCTTTGCCCATTTTGTTCTTTTCTTGCAGATGCAAAAAGTAAGAACGGGCTGCACCACCACCAATCTTTAACTGAGCGCCACGGCGTGCTTTGCCAAAGGCGACAGCACCCAGTGCGACAGACCAGTCAGGATGAGGGTTGTCGAGTACAGTAACCGCCGAACCTCGCCAGTTGTTGAGAAGCCTAGTCACACGTTCAGTCACGAGTTCACTGTTGAACACGCCCCCGTTGAGTAGAAGCCCTACAGGGATAGCCGGTTGGGATTCATCTTGCTGGTTCAGTGCGGCATAGGAAACTTGCTGGTGTTGATTTAGGAATTCAGCGATGTGCTTACTAACAGCAGGATCGGCGACATAAGGCAGGCCAAACTCGACAACGGCGCTTCGTCTCTTATCGGGTGTGTGGTTAAAGTCGGAGAGAGGGAAGAAACCATCGAGTGCGATTTGGTGAACTTCCTCTTTGCTGAGTGCAATACTTTTGGTGCCACCAAGCAGCTTGGAACCGCTACCCAACATAGTAATTTTAACTTCTTCAGGTGCGTCAGAAGAAAGCAGGTTTTCTTTTGCTTTGCGTGTTTGCTGAATAAGCTTGGTTAAGCTAGCTGCATTGAGTTTTTTACTTTGGCTGAATCGCTGTTCTGCTAAGTGAGCTAGGGCGAGATCGAGGTTATCCCCCCCCAGCATTAGATGTTCACCAACGCCTATACGATCGAGATTGAGTGCTTCGTCATGGTTGGCATCGGGGTTGAAGCGAGCTTCGATTAAACTCAAATCGGTAGTACCACCGCCCACATCACACACCAATATTAAGGGCAGTTGTTTCAATTCATCGGCAGCACTGTGCTGGTGGCGTGCATACCAATCGTAGCAAACGGCTTGAGGCTCTTCGAGTAAGACGATCTTGTCCAGTCCGGCCAGTTGAGCGGCTTCTAGGGTCAACTTACGCGCGGTTTCGTCAAATGATGCAGGAACGGTTACGACGACATCTTGGTCTTCCAGCTTATTACTAGGATGACGGTAGTTCCATGCTTGTCGAATATGGTTGAGATAGCTGGCACTGGCGATGACCGGCGATACTTTGTCGACATCTGTTGCTCCTGCCCAAGGAAGAATATCAGAGCGGCGATCGACCGCTTGGTGTGATAACCAGCTTTTAGCACTTGATACCTGACGGCCTTCCACTTTGGCGCCCAGTTCACGAGCCCATTCGCCGATAATGACATGGGGAATATCGCCAGCAACGGGCTGCTCGTCCCAAGGTAATGTCAAATCAAGCGGAGATATCTGACCCTGTGCGGGATGATAGCGAAAAGAGGGAAGAAGCGGCTTTCTAACCACTTCGCCAGGTCCGATAAGCTGGTCAATGTCGAACAGGGACACGTTGGAATGTTGTAGGTCGTCAGTAATTTCACAGAATGCGACAACCGTATTGGTTGTACCTAAATCGATACCGACTAAAAAACGAGGCGATGCCATAGAACAAAACCCTTGTTTACGAGATAAGGAAAAGCGGCACCAAAAGGTGCCGCTTAAATTTTTATAGTGATTGTGTATTCGAGCTTGCGTCTTCGCGCACGTCAAACTCTACATGCCATTTTTGGCCATTGTCGGCAGCGATAGCTTCTAGGTATAGCGTGCCGAGCTCAGTAACGCGTGAGGCAAGGGTAACCGGCACGACTTCGCCTTCACGGCGACCTTCGGTGACGGGTAGTGTTACCTGAATTTCTGGTAGCTCGTCTAGCTCTTCTGGTGCCCAGTGGTCAAGATGTGTCCCAGCCTCATCGTCACGGCGAACCGTAGAACCAAAGAACTGGAAGTTGACAGGCTGACCAATGATCAGACCAAATTCCTGACTTGGTACATTAACTTGAGAACCTTCTTCCATGCCAAATGGTGCAACACATAATGCTTCCATTGGTGGAGCCATACCAGGAATGGCTGGCATCGCACTTTCGATCCCCACATAGTAGCTTGAAGCAATACCACCGCGGATACGTACGCCCTGGCCACGACGAACAGCACCATAGTACGAGGCACCACTTGCGACTGCAAGATCTAGGTCAACGCCAGTGAGTCGTTTTGCCATTTCACAGTCAGCATCAATCAACCACTCATTGATGGTCTCTTCAAGACGGTGAGCGAGCAAGTTAGATTTAAGTACACCACCATTAAACAAGATAGCAGTAGGCTTAATAAAATCACTCGATGGTTGAGCACTGCCACCCATACCAGGCATATTGGCAAAAGGATTGAAGTCTTGAGCCGGATTCTCGCCGTTTTGAGCATTGGCCTGTTTCGTTAAAAAGGCGGCGATGTGGCGTGTGATGCCTGCATCCTGAGCGTAAGGCAGCCCCATTTGAGTTAGAGCACCACGGTTACGCTGCACAGGTTGTTCAGTGACCGCCACTTTAGGGAAAAATCCATCAACAAGGGTCTGTTGAACTTCCTGCTGTGTTAGCTCAGTTTTTAAAGTTGCGCCTAGCAGCTTAGAGCCGCGACTAGGTACCACAATAGGAACCGACTGTAGCTCGCTATCGTTGAGAAGGGCCTCTTTCGCGTCGCGACAAGCGTGTGTCATGGCTTGAACTTGCCACGGCTGAAGTTCTTTCCCTTCTTGAGCTAGTTTCATTTTCAAGCGATAGGCGAGGGCGAGATCCATGTTGTCACCGCCAAGGAGTATATGTTCACCAACCGCGATACGATTCAGGGTGAGATTGCCTTCATCCTCAGTCACTTCAACCAAAGAAAGGTCGGTTGTACCACCACCGATATCGACAACCAATACGATATCGCCAACCGAAACCTCATCGCGCCACTTGTCATTGCTGTTATCAATCCAGTTGTACAACGCTGCCTGAGGCTCTTCAAGTAAAGTAAGGTGGACAAAACCCACGTTGCGAGCGGCTTCTGCGGTCAAATCACGTGCCGCAGGGTCAAACGATGCCGGTACGGTGATGGTCACATCCTGATCGGCTAGTAAATGATTCGGATTTCCGTAATCCCACGCTTGTTTTAGATGCTCTAAATAGAGCTCAGTCGCTCGCAGAGGTGATACTTTTTCAACCTCTTCTGGGCTGCCTGCGGGTAGGAAAGCGTCACGGCGGTTTACACCACCGTGACACAGCCAAGATTTTGCACTAGCAATCAAACGAATCGGTGTTTTTGAGCCTAGGTTTCGCGCAATTGCACCAACGAGCGCGGTTGGCTGTGATGTCCATGGAAGGACTCGAGACACAGGGTTCATCTCGTGCTCATGAGGCTGGTATAGGAACGAGCCCAACTGATTCCGATTCTCCACGGTGCCAGGTGCGGTTAGTTGTGGAATCGCCATGACTTCAACACGCGCGTTTTCATCGGTTGTATCGACGTAAGAAAGCACACAGTGTGTGGTGCCTAAGTCGATACCCACACTAAATTTAGCCAGCGGCTCTTGAGTCGGTTGTTGAGCAATGTTTTGCGTTTCCATTACAGCTCTACCTCTGCAGGAGCAATAACGGTTGCGTCATAGTTCTCAGCCAGCTTTGGCAGATTCATCGAACTTGCTTTCCAGCCTTTGTGAACGAGTGTGCCATGGAATGGTGCACTGCCCGTTACGTTACCTGTTAGGCGAACTTGTTGTGGGTTGAAACCTTGTTCAATAGTGATTCGCGTCTCTTCGTCTTCATTGCGAATATGTTCTAGTGTGACGTAGTCACTAAGCACTTTCTGACCACCGGTGTGGATAACACGAGCGGCTGCACCGACTTCTTCATCTGAGAATGAAGTCAGGTCTTCTTTGAGGAAATCAATCAATCGTGCTTCTTGCTGCATTAGCGCAAGGAGTTGCATCGCCGAGTCGGTTGAAGCGGTTGCAAGTTTTGATTCTACTTCGACGACTTTCTCGACGATTTTTTCGACTTCAACGACTTTTTCAACTTCAACGACCTTTTCGACAGGTTTTTCGACTTCGACGATTTTTTCAACTGGCTTCTCAACCACTTTCTCGATCACTTTAGATTTGCGAGACACCGCAATAAGAAGAAGTAAAACGCTTGATGCAGCGAGGCCTGCGTGAAGCATATCGAACGTTTGAGGGATCATTTGTAAATCGAACGTCATGACATTTCTCTTAACTATTTAATGAAAGGAGAGATTGGCTCAATCTCTGCTTTGGTTCTCAGCTTGGAACGAGAACCACGTTATTCTGATAAATTGGGGCAGATAGTAACATAATCAAGTCGCCATTCGGCTAGTAAAACAAGTCTTATCAGGAATTTTCGTCACCGTTTGGTCTGTTTTTGACCGAATTTTGCCGCAAAAAGAGGCATGCGCCACGAAACGTAAATTGTTTCATATCAAATTGTTGTTTGCGCTTTAAGTCATCAATTGGATAGGGCTACAATGTGACCGATATTTCGACAAAGCTGTAAACATAAAATGCGTTATGCAACGACTTAATAAAAAGCACTTCCTTTATCCCTTCTTAACATTTCTATTTTCTCTGTTCGTTGCATTTTATGCGGTTTACTTTGCGTATCAGTCACAGCTGAAATATACCATCTCGTTAGTCGATAAACTGGCTGACCAGCAAGCAGAAAATCTCCAACAAATCGTTCAGAGTGATCTCCATTTTATCGGTGCTGGGGCGAACTTTTTTCATTCTACGCAACCACAGGATTGGGACAGATTTCCGGTTTTTGCTGATCAAGTGGTTTCGTCTTCACCAACGCTGATCGCTTTGCAATGGATGCAACGTGTCGAGAAGCAGGATATTCCCAGTCATATTGAACAGGTTCGGAAAACATTTCCTGATTTCAATATTTACACAGTACCCAAAGATGGTGAGAAAACGACCGGCTATATCATGACTGATAACCAACCTGTCTACACCGCTTCTGATGTTTACCCTCGCAGCCCAGAAAACATCAGCGTATTGGGTTACTACTCGTCGCGTGAGCGCTTTCAACGAGTACTGAATAACATAACGATGAAAGGCGAGCCAAGCGTATCGGATAAAGTTCGTTTGCTACAAGATGGTCTCGACAGGAGTATTACGAAATCGGGTCTTCTTGTTTATCACCCAGTGTTCGATTTAGAACACGAAGATCAACTGATTGGTGTGGTAATTGGTGTCATACGTTCAACCAAATACTTTGAATCGATTGTGGTAAGAACCGCAACGGAACAGGACTTATTAGTACAAGTTACGGACATGGGGTTTGATGCCGAAGATGATCCTATCCTCTACCGCAGCCCAAACTGGAACTACACCCAAGGTATCGAGATTACTAAACGAGTGGTGTTGCCCAATCGTGAATGGCTCGTCGATTTTAAACTCGACAGGCAGGTTACCCGCAATGACTCTTTGGTGCTCGCAGCTATCTTTCTTTCAGGCCTAACGATCGCTTGTCTGTTGAGTTTTATTGTCTATTTGCTAGTGAGAGACAAAGAGCACTTAGCGGTACTTCTCGATGAGCGTACTCAGGAGCTACAGTTCCTTGTTGTGCATGACTCTTTAACGGGTATTTATAACCGTAGAGCGTTTAACCAGTATTTACGCGAGCTGGTCAAAACCAATCAGAGCTTTGCCCTGATCACCTTTGACATTGATAGATTTAAGTTAATCAATGATCACTTTGGTCATGTTGCAGGTGACGAAATGCTTGTGTGTGTCGCGAAACTTATTCAACAACATTTGGTTAAAGAAGATATCTTTGTACGTATGGGCGGCGATGAGTTTTGTATTCTTTCTAAAGTCACGAACAAAGATCAGTTAAGAGATTATCTGAATGTAATTCGTTGTGCAGTCGCTGAGCTTGTGCATACCCATGGTGGACAAAAGATTCGTTGTACATTGAGTATTGGCGCTGCCATTAGACGTCACGAAGATGAGGAGAGCATAATGCAAGCCTCTGACGCACAATTGTACAAGAGTAAACAGACTGGCCGTAATTGTGTATCAATCGCGGAATAACTGAACACTCAACGGCCAAGCAGTCGAGTTTTTCAAATTTCTGATGTAGAATTTTGCGCTTTCACAATATTGTCAACAAAGGCGAACCATGAACCATAACCGTGTAGTTTGTTTCGATTTGGAAATGTGCTGTTGGAATGAAAACGGTGTCGGTACCACTGGCGAAATTATTGAAGTCGGGCTTGCGGAAATTGATCTCGCTAGCGGTGAAATTGTTAAGAGAGCTCAGTACTACGTTAAACCTGAGCGCGATGAAGTGTCACTGTTCTGTTCTCAATTGACCGGAATTACACCGCGAAAAATAGAAAAACAAGGGCGTCCGCTTAGCGAAGTGATTAAGTCGATGGTGAAAAACTTTGGTGGCACAAATAAGATATACGCCGCTTGGGGGCGAGATGATCGCGTGTTGCGTGCGGAGTGCAAAGCAAAAGGGATTGATATGCCCTTCAATGAATTCATCAACCTTGCCACTTTATATCGAATTCAAAACCGCTTGAAAGACAAAAGAATAGGTCATAAAGCCGCTCAAGAAAGTAAAGGTATTGAGTGGGAAGGTCGCCAGCACTCTGGTTACGTAGACGCGTACAACTTAGCTAAGCTGGCACTGACAATGCTGTGATAAAAACGAAGGGAGCTCACGCTCCCTTTTCTATTTTTGGTCAGTGACCGACAACTTGGCGCGAATAAACTCACTGTGGTCAACGTAGAGTAACTCGGCAGTTTTTCGAATCACAGAGTCTTCTAATGGGTCGATTTGTCCATCGGCGTTCGCCACTTGCCACATCGCTTGTATCAAATCAAAACGTTTTTCTTGGCTCAGTTCTCTAAGTTGAGAGGTGAATTCATAGAGTGATGACGCCTCTTTGCTGTTTTGTTCCGCTCTCGCGAGCAGACTTATTGCCTGATTTTCATCAATCGCGAGAAGTTTTTCGAGCAGATGTCTCTTGGCTATTTTTTCTTGTTCACTGACCTGATGATCGGCACCGGCAACCTCGCACAGAAGGGAAGCGATAGCCAGAGTTGGCTCGCCTGTGTTAGCGTGTCCCAGATCTTGCCCATCAAGGAGTTGCTTAAAGAGTTGGGTAATGGAATTCAACATAGTTGTTGCCTCAAATTCGTCTCTACAGCTATAGATAGTGATGAATAGCTGCAATAACAAGTCACTTTACATAAACCTTACTTTTCCTTTATCGGAGGAAAGTCCCATTCAACGCCCTCTGCGGTCAAAATCGAAACTCGCGATGGTTTGCCATGTTGATCCAGTTTCAACTCACCGATTGCGCTGGTATTAACTAATCTACGTGTTCCTGGTGTCTCTGGATCGCGCTTGTTGATTTTTAGCCGCTTACGTTTGGTGAGAAAGTTTAGCGGAGAGCGGGGGGAATATAGTAAACGGTCGGCATGATCGCAGATTGCCAGCAGAGGTTCTGGAAAATGATTTTTAAAACCGCTGCAGGTGATTTGGTATATGTTCGGACTGTTACGTCGGAACCTCAGTTTGATGTCGTAAGCAAATGAGTAGTGAACATCGCCCGACAGAATCACAAAATTGGTCGGTGTTTTGGTATGGGTAAAGATACTTAGGAGTGTGTTCGCGCTTCCTGGGTGCGCCATCCAGTTTTCAGCATCAATCACCAAAGGTTGTCCAATCACGGTGGCCGCTTTCTGCAAAGCTTCGATCACCTTAACGCCAAACATTGGCGCCGCCGACACCACTACGACCTTATCTTGATGCATTAGCTCATGTTGAAACTCGATCAAGGCTTCCCAATCCATCAAACCGGAAGGTTTGTTCATGCGAGATTCAGACCGCCAGCGTCGTGTTCTGGTATCCAACACGACAACTTTTGGGGAGCTGTGAATGGTGTAGTGCCAGCGTTCAAAAGTATATAGGTAGCGGATAAAATCGTCTTGTGCGTGGCAACTAGGTTGTTGGATAAAGCGATTCGCTACATCGAGAAACTCTTGGTTGAAGTTGTCAGGCTCGTTTCCCCAGCCTTGACAGAGCCAGTACGCAATTAACCCATTGCCAATGATTCGGTTTGAAAGAGGGTGGCTATACGCCGCCTTTTCCCATCCGATAGTGAGGTTCCAGTCATCGGTGACATCGTGGTCGTCGAAAATCATGTAGGTAGGGATGTGGGCGAACAATCTTTGTACCATAGGTAAGCCAGTGACAAACTGGCTTATGATTGCTTTTTCCTCGCGCCACTTGTGTTGAAATTTTGGTGATATCGCTTGGCCACCATGTGTAAAGCCCGCGTCGAGCAAGCGATCCATATTGACGCAATGCCAAAGAGCGGGTGACCAAACCAGCAGATACATCGCGAAGAACTCTGAGAAGGTAACCAGATGATTCTCTGCTTCGCGAGAACTGAATATTGGCGCGTTTCGATGTGGCAACAGTTTGGTTAACCAATGACCGTCGTCAACATAGTGCGGGAGGAGTTTATCTCTCGAATAATAGCAGTGTGGGTGTGCAAACAGCTGCTCGCTCGAGGAGAAAGGTGCGCCTTCGAAGCGCTCGTCTGGTAATCCAAGAAGTTGAATGGTTTGAATAATGGCATCCAGCGTCGGGCCAGCGACATGGTCTGCATAGATTTGATCACCACTCATCATTAGCAAGTCAGGACGCTGCTGCAACTCTTGCGTCGCGACTTTTCTATCCGCCGCAACCAGTGCATCTTTGCTTGGATGGTGAGGATTACGACAAGAGCCATGAAGTATATAGTCAGCTTTGGTTGAGATACGAAATGTTAGTGAGATTTCATCCTCGTACAGCAGGTAGGGGCAAAGTTCCGTTATTGCGCCATGCTGCGTCACAAACTGGTAGCTGAGGGCGACATCGGTCGGAAATTGACCTCGGAAGTGTGCCAAGGTGAGATAGCAGTGAGCGCCAAGCGGTAACTGGTTACACTGTTCGAGGTCTTGGCTGAAAATTTGACCTTGGTTCGGTTCTAGATTGAGTTCAAATTTGCCTTGCAGTGGTTCACTGGTAACCAGCCAAAATACCAAGTCGTTGGCGGTTGTTTTTCTTAATATAGGGCCTGCGATAACAAAGGGTAACTTACTATTCATTGACTACTCAGTGGGTGGCTCAGGGACTTCAGGGTCTTCCAGTATTTCGATGATGTCTGAGCTGGAAAGTTCATGACCCATGAGAAAAAGAGCCAGCATGGCATCTGCTTTCGTTTTCGTGTCCGAACTTTCTTCAAGAATCTGTTCAAAGCGATGGCGGATCATGGCGACTTCATGTTCGACAAAACCGCGACCTTCCTCTTCTCCCTGAGTCTCTTCTGGTGCTGAGTCGAAATGCAAAAACATCATTTCGCCATCTTGTGACGTATCAATCAGGCGCTCTGGTAGCCAGGCTTCACCTGTTACGATGTCTGGATCACTCCCTTCTGGCAGTGAATTTAATAAACTTTTTAGTTCAGATGCTTTCACAATATTTTGATTTAGTGGATCATATATACATATTTTAACGACGAATGACCAAGAAACATAAGTATTAACTGCGATGTTTAGCTAGATTTTGGCTCTCTTCGTCACTTTTGGACCAATAATGACATTTAATAAACGTCTCATTGCCTTAGCCGCCATGGCTAGCAGCATGACATCAATGCAACTGCTCGCAAGCCAAGACGCTTCAATCGGAGAACAAGATTGGGGTATAGCAGCAGTGTATCGAATGGCGTCGATTCCTTTTAATACTCAGAGTGAGGATCAGACCGTCAGCACGTTTGTTCCCCTGATGTACTTTAATAATGACCACTTTTTCGTCAATGGACTTGAAGGTGGCGCTTATCTTTACACATCGGACGACGAGCGTTACCAGTTGAATGGTTTAATGCGCTTACGTTTTGTCGATATTCCTGCGTCGGCACAAAATGCCCTCCAAGGCGATACCTTCGATTTTGGTGCTCAACTTAGATACCAAATTGACCAGCAGTGGCATCTTGATAGCGAACTGATGTCTGATTCAGATTCTCGTATTCATGCCAACCTCACGGCCTCAGGATATTATGAATTTGGCGATTGGGAGTTGGAACCTCATCTGACTGTACGCTATAAAGGTGCTGATTTTAATAGTGAGTATTACGCCTTTTCGAGGCAGGCCAATGAACAAATTGGCGCAGGGGTGGATGTTAAGCTAGGGGTAAGTGCACGCTACCATGTTTACTCCAACTTGTACTTGCTTGGTGCGACCAGTGTCACTCGTCTCGATAATAATGCTTATAACGCTTCTGCAATTAACGACCGATATCAAGGTGAAGTTTATCTTGGCTTTGGATTCTTTAATGACAAGAGTAAAGCGCCAAAATCCGAGCTAACCAACAAGCGTTATTTCAGGGTTGCACACGGTTGGGCTACGCCATCCAATATCGGTGAGATTATGAAATTTAACACCGAGAAAGATCCCTATAATAACCAACTGACTTCGTTGTTTTATGGACACCCATTAACTGATGAGATCTTTGGCGTTCCGCTTGATATCTATTTCACGCCGGGTATTGTTCACCATTGGTCATCAGATGTTCAGTCGTCAGCCACTGAATATGTTGCGGCGATTAAGGCGTATTACACCGTTGATTGGCCAACCAAATGGCGTTTTGGTTTCGCAGAGGGTGTCTCTTATATCGACAGTTTTACTTACATCGAACATGAAGAGATGAAATCGAAAGGCTACACACCTAGTAACTATTTGAACTATCTTGATTTTTCGTTTGATGTCAATGTCGGGGATCTGTTCAATAGCCGCGATTTCGATAAAGTCTGGGTCGGATACTCTTTGCATCATCGCAGCGCGATTTTTGAAAAAGCCTCTCAATACGGACGCATTAAGGGTGGCAGTAACTACAATTCCATCTACGTCCAGATCGATTTTTGATCCGAGCCGATTAGTTGGGCCAAACTCTTAAAACCGAGCGGCAGTGATGCCGCTCGGTTTTCATCGCCATAAAAACTCTAACGAGCCCATGATAGTGCTTCCTGGGAACGGTTTACTCGTATAACACTAGCTTTGTTGAGACGCTAACATGTTTGCAGAACAGAGTGGTGTAAGCCTGACGGTAAGTTGTGTGATACAATTCGCACGCTTTTGAATGAGAAATAAAAAATAGGAAATGCTTTGACTTCGTCACAGCCTAAAAAAGAGACCAACATGACTGCATCAACGAATAGCGCAGCCACGTTACGTAAAGCCCTAAATGAGTGCATGCTGCGCGACCGCTTCCGTTTGAGTAAGCGTATTTCGGGTGCCAGTAAAATTAAGAATGACGCCTCACGCTCTGCCGTGTTTGATGAGATTGCGCTTGATATTGCCAAGTCTATGATGGAAGCAGAGCAGCGAGGGCATAGCTCACCAACAATCGAATACCCTGAAATCCTCCCCGTCAGCCAGAAAAAAGACGATATTGCGAAAGCGATAGCAGAGAATCAGGTCGTGATCGTTGCAGGTGAGACCGGTTCAGGAAAAACGACACAGCTGCCAAAAATTTGTGCCGAACTCGGGCGTGGAAAATATGGTCTGATTGGTCATACCCAGCCTCGACGTCTTGCGGCGCGCTCTGTCGCTAGTCGTATTGCACAAGAGATGGAAACACAGCTCGGTGAGTTTGTGGGTTATAAAGTTCGTTTTAACGACCAAATCTCTGACAATACACAGATCAAGTTAATGACGGACGGTATTCTACTGGCTGAAATTCAGCATGACCGTTTTCTGAACCAGTATGACACCATCATTATCGATGAAGCGCATGAACGTAGCCTAAACATTGATTTTATTCTCGGCTACCTCAAAGAGCTGTTACCGCGTCGTCCGGATTTAAAGATTATTATCACGTCTGCAACGATCGATCCTGAGCGATTCTCTAAGCATTTTAGTAACGCACCGATCATCGAAGTGTCGGGGCGTACTTACCCTGTTGAAACACGCTACCGTCCACTTTTTGGTGATGACGATGTTGACCGTGACCAACTGCAGGGCATTTTCGATGCGGTTGACGAGCTTTGTGAAGAGGGTCTGGGTGATATCCTGATCTTTATGAACGGTGAGCGTGAAATCCGTGATACCGCTGATGCGTTAGCAAAACGCAATCTAAAGAGCACAGAAATTGTGCCTCTGTATGCGAGATTGTCAGCTGGCGAACAGAACAAGATCTTTCAGCCACATGCCGGCCGTCGAATTGTGCTGGCAACTAACGTAGCCGAAACATCATTGACGGTACCAGGTATTAAATACGTGATTGACCCTGGTACTGCGCGTATCAGTCGTTACAGTTACCGAACTAAAGTACAGCGTCTTCCCATTGAGCCAGTTTCTCAAGCAAGTGCAAATCAGCGTAAAGGTCGATGTGGTCGTGTTGAGGAAGGGATCTGTATCCGTTTGTATTCAGAAGAGGATTTTAATGCTCGTCCAGAGTTTACTGATCCAGAAATCCTGCGTACCAACCTAGCTTCAGTTATCTTGCAGATGACGGCATTGGGACTGGGTGATATTGAAGCTTTCCCATTTGTCGAAGCGCCAGATAAGCGAAATGTCCAAGATGGTGTTCGTTTGTTGGAAGAGTTGGGTGCGATCAATGAAAAAGCGAAAGACCCGAAAAAACGCCTGACGCCGATTGGACGCCAATTAGCAAGATTGCCTATCGATCCGCGCTTGGCACGCATGGTACTTGAAGCGCCTAAATATGGTGCACTGAAGGAGCTAATGATCATAGCGTCTGCGCTTTCGATCCAAGATCCTCGTGAGCGTCCAAGTGACAAGCAGCAATCTTCGGATGACAAGCACCGTCGCTTCTTCCATGAAGATTCAGATTTCATGACTTTGGTAAACCTTTGGGATTACATTCAGAAGCAACAAAAGGCATTGACGGGCAACCAGTTCCGCAAACAGTGCAAGCAAGATTATTTGAACTACTTGCGTGTTCGTGAATGGCAGGATGTCTACTTCCAAGTCCATCAATCAATGCGTGAAATGGACTTTAAACTCAATGACGAACCGGCGAGCTACCAAGGTGTGCACAGTGCGATTTTAGTTGGTTTGCTTTCTCATATTGGTATGAAAGACCAAGAGAAAAATGATTATCAAGGCGCACGTAACGCTCGTTTTCATATTTTTCCAGCCTCAGGTCTGTTCAAAAAACAGCCGAAGTGGATCATGTCGGCTGAGTTGGTGGAGACCTCCAAGCTATGGGGTCGTATTATCGCCAAGATTCAGCCAGAGTGGATTGAGCCTTTAGCGAAGCATCTGATTAAACGCAGTTACAGCGAACCACATTGGTCGAAAAAACGTGCTGCGGTTATGGCTCACGAAAAAGTGATGCTTTACGGCGTGCCTATTGTACCAAAGCGTTTGGTTAACTACGGCAACATTGACCCAGTCGTCAGCCGTGAACTCTTTATTCGCAGTGCTTTAGTGGAAGGAGAGTGGGAAACCAAACATGCTTTCTTTAAGCAAAACCGTAAGTTATTGCAGGAAGTTGAAGAGCTCGAACACAAATCTCGTCGCCGTGACATTCTGGTTGACGATGATGAACTGTTTGATTTCTACGATCAGCGCGTGGGCACCGAAGTTGTGTCTGGCAAACATTTTGATACTTGGTGGAAGAACGCATCGAAACAAAACTCAGAGCTACTGAATTTTGAAAAAGAGATGCTATTTAAAGGCGATGCCAGTCATGTCACCGATCTGGATTACCCTAACTTCTGGCACCAGAATGGGTTAAAACTCAAACTAAGTTATCAGTTTGAGCCTGGCGAAGATAACGACGGTGTAACGGTTCATCTGCCGCTGCCAATATTAAACCAAGTAGAACCCGCTGGTTTTGATTGGCAAATTCCTGGTTTACGTCATGAGTTGGTGGTCAGCCTTATCAAGTCGTTACCAAAGACTATCCGTAAGAATTTTGTGCCAGCCCCTAACTACGCTGATGCATTTTTAGCACGCTCGACGCCTTTTGAGTCGCCATTGCTGGATTCATTGGAGAAAGAGCTACGTCGAATGACGGGGGTAGAAGTACTTCGCGAAGATTGGAATCTAGAGCAAGTTCCCGACCACTTGAAGGTGACTTTCCGTGCCGTTGATCATCGCAACCGCAAGCTCAGAGAGCATCGTAACCTTCATGAACTCAAAGAGAGCTTAAAAGATAAGGTGCAGGAAACCCTATCAAAAGTTGCTGACGATGATATCGAGCAGCAGGGTTTGCACACTTGGAGCTTTGGCGAGCTACCGAAAGTTTATCAGCAGAAACGCGGTGGTTATGACGTTAAAGCGTATCCAGCGATCGTTGACAGCAAAGACAGCGTCGAAATCAAGCTATACGAAACCGAGTATGAGCAAATTTCAGCAATGAAAGCCGGTCAGCGCCGTTTGATATTGTTAAACGTACCGTCACCGATTAAATATCTGCACACCAACTTGCCAAACAAATCGAAGCTCGGTTTGTACTTCAACCCTTACGGTAAAGTTCTCGATCTCATCGATGACTGTATCGCTTGTGGTGTTGATAAATTGATAGAAGAGAAAGGTGGTTTGGTGTGGGAGCCAGAACAGTTCGAACAGCTTAAAGAGCACGTACGCGCTGAATTAGGTGACACTGTGGTAGAAATTGCTCAACAAGTTGAGACAATTTTAACAACGGCTTTTAATATCAATAAGAAGCTGAAAGGCAAGATTGACTTTACGATGGCTTTTGCCCTGTCTGACATTAAAGCGCAAATTGAAGGGTTAATCTTCAAAGGTTTTGCGACAGAGTGTGGTTGGAAACGTCTACCTGATATTCTTCGCTATATGAAGGCCATTGAGCGTCGGATGGAAAAACTGCCGATCGACCCTAACAAAGATCGTTTGCACATGCTCAAGATTGAGTCGGTCAGCAATGATTACAAAGAGCTGCTTAACAAGATACCTAAGGGTGTTGCCGTGCCTGATAACGTCAAAGAAGTGCGTTGGATGTTAGAGGAATTGAGGGTGAGTTTCTTTGCTCAGCAACTTGGTACACCATATCCGGTATCGGACAAACGAGTTAAAATGGCAATTGATGCCTGTTAGGTATGCAAATTGCATCAGTAAATATACAGTTCGGAATTTTGACAAATACGGCAGAAGCTTGCCAGCCTAAGCTTCTGCAACTTATAACTAGAGAAGGTTTATTATGAAAAAGACACTACTCGCGCTAGCTCTGATTGGCGCATCAGCTACAGCTTCTGCGGACTCTTGGATTTACGGCAGCGCAAGTGTGGGTCAAGCGGATCTGGGCAATGAATCATCAACCTCGTACAACGTTCACGTTGGTACAGGCATTCTTCCATTCATCGGCTTGGAAGCGGGTTACCAAAACTTTGGTGATTTCGACAATGTTACTTACGGTAACAGAACACTAAACCTAGAAGGTTCAGCTGTTTACTTCGCAGCAAAACCAAGCATCGATTTTGGTCCGCTTCACATTTACGCAAAAGCGGGTATTCACTCTTACGAACTGACTGGCCGTAATAGCGATTTCAAAGAAGACGAAATTGACATGATGTACGGTGTTGGCGCTGAGTACTTTGTAATGGGTCCAATTTCACTAGGCGCAAGCTACAACGTATTCTCAATGAAAGAAGAAGACGTTAAGAACTTCTCTCTTAACGCGACTTTCCACTTCCTATAATCAATAGGATAGAATGACTTAAAGCCTGACTCCGGTCAGGCTTTTTTTTGCCAACTCGATAGGGAAACGGTTTCTATCTTTACCAACTAGCGATAGTCTAGTGAGGCATTGTTAAGCGAACCCCGCTGCAATTTGATAATCACAAGGCCGTGTTATGCAATCGCAAATCCCAGTTCGTAACGATTCAGCATCGACAGCGACGTTTTCAAAACCTGACAACAAGAATCTCAGCATATTGCTAGAGTTAATGACCTTCATCAGACCATATAAGCTCAAAGTGGCGGCGGCGCTGATTGCTCTCGTTTTTACCGCCTCGTTGACACTGGCAGTCGGCCAAGGGGTAAGAGTATTAATCGACCAAGGATTTGCTCAGCAGTCGATTGAAGAGCTCAATAGCGCGATCGTTTTTATCTTACTTATCACACTGCTCATTTCCGTGGGGACATTTTTCCGTTTTTATCTTGTGTCATCAGTGGGTGAGCGCGTCAGCGCCGACATCCGCCTCGCGGTGTTTAATCATGTTATCACGCTACACCCGAGCTATTTCGAGACCAATGGCAGTGGTGACATCATGTCTCGTATCACCACCGATACTACCTTGCTGCAAAGTATCATCGGCTCCTCCTTCTCTATGGCAATGCGCAGTGCGTTAATGTGTGTGGGGGCAATCATCATGCTGTTTGCCACCAACATCAAACTGACTTTGATCGTGCTTGCTAGCGTGCCTTTTATACTGGTGCCAATCCTATTTTATGGGCGCAAAGTTCGTGCATTATCTCGTCAGAGTCAGGACTCGATGGCCGACGTAGGCAGCTACGCTGGAGAAGCGATTGAACAAATAAAAACCGTACAAAGCTACAGCCGAGAATCCCAAGAGACAGCATTTTTTGCCAATCAAGTTGAACGTGCTTACTCCATTGGTCGTAAACGGGTAAAGCAGCGAGCGATACTCATTTCTGGCGTTATCGTCATCGTTTTCAGCGCGATATCGGGCATGTTGTGGGTTGGCGGTAGCGATGTGATTAACGGGGCAATGAGTGCTGGCGATCTCGCTGCATTTGTCTTCTATGCCATCATGGTGGCATCTTCACTTGCCACGATTTCAGAAGTGATGGGGGAGCTACAACGCACCGCAGGTGCAACGGAACGTTTGATAGAGATTCTTCAGGTAGAAAGCCACATTACCGCGCCTGCTGAAACTAAGCTGATCCCCGCCCAACTCAGCGCCGACGTGACCTTCGAGGCAGTTAACTTTCATTACCCTTCAAGACCGGATCAAGCGGCACTGAGCCAGCTCAATTTAGCCGTAGAAGAAGGGAAAGTACTCGCTTTGGTCGGACCTTCTGGCGCTGGCAAAACGACGCTGTTCGAACTTCTCCAGCGATTCTATGACCCTCTGAGTGGACGAGTGACGTTAGGGGGAATCGATGTGCGTGATTTCACGCCGAGCGATTTGCGCCAAAGAATGGCGTTGGTACCGCAGCAGCCAGCCCTTTTTAGTCATGATGTTTTTCACAATATCCGCTACGGCAATCCTCAAGCGACGGATGAGCAAGTCATCGCTGCCGCTAAACAGGCGCACGCTCATGAATTTATTGTCGATTTGCCACAGGGCTATAACAGCTTTTTGGGTGAGCGGGGCGTACGCCTTTCGGGCGGGCAACGACAACGAATTGCAATCGCGAGAGCGATTCTAAAAGATCCCAACATTTTGCTGTTAGATGAAGCGACCAGTGCACTAGATAGCGAGAGTGAACATCACGTTCAACGCGCATTGGAAGAACTAATGCAAGGGCGCACAACCATCATCATTGCTCACCGTCTCTCGACAATCAAACACGCAGATAAGATTGCGGTACTTGATCAAGGCAAATTGGTTGATGTTGGCAACCACGACTCACTGATGAAGAGTTGTGAGCTTTACCAGCGTCTGGTTGAGCTGCAATTCAAACACCTTCACCGACAATAGTTATGCTTGGTTTAAGCCTGTTGATAGAGTTTGCACGTATACAAGGGTAAAACCCGCAGAGAAGTATTATGGCGACAAAACAGAGAAACATACCTACACACAGAATATCGCGCTTTGGCAAGCTTGCCTCTTTAGCCACGCGTGTCGCCGGCAACGTGCTGAGTGAAGGCACCAAACAACTTGCAAAAGGGCATCGACCTAAAGCGAAAGATCTCATTCTTACGCCCGCTAATATCACCAAGGTCACTGAGCAACTCGCCCATTTACGGGGAGCTGCAATGAAGCTTGGCCAAATGTTGTCGATGGATGCAGGGGATGTTCTTGAACCTGAGTTGGCAGATATTATGGCAAGATTACGTTCCAACGCAGATCCATTGCCGGCAAAGCAACTCAATACTGTACTAGAGCAATCGCTGGGTCGCGATTGGAAAGAAAAGTTCACCGCTTTTAATTTTAAGCCCATCGCGAGTGCTTCTATCGGTCAGGTGCATCTCGCCTATAGTGACAGTGGAGAAAAGGTCGCTGTCAAAGTTCAGTACCCAGGGATAAAAAAGAGTATTGATAGCGACGTCGACAATGTCGGCACCTTGCTCAATATCATCGGCCTAATCCCGAAATCGGTGGATTACAAGGGACTACTGGATGAAGCCAAAAAACAACTTCATGATGAGGCTGACTACCAGCGAGAGGCGTTGTTTGCCGAGCGTTATGCGCTAGCTTTACAGGATGTTGCGCACTTTGTTGTGCCAAACATTCATTCGACCATCACTTCTCAGTCTGTCCTGACGATGGACTTTATTGATGGCATTGCCATTGAAGAGGTCGCCAGTTTTGCGCAGCCAGAACGCAGCTTAGTGATGCATCGGTTATTAGAGCTAATGTTTAGAGAACTGTTCGAGTTCAAAATGGTTCAGACAGATCCCAATTTCGCCAACTATATCTATCTACCAGACAGCAAACAGATTGGATTGCTCGATTTTGGCGCCACGCGAGAGTATCAACCTAGGTTTAGCGATGGTTACCGAAACGCATTTGCTGCTGTGTTGCAAGGTGACGAGCAAGGTCTAAACAACGCATTGGAGCAAATCGGTTTTTTTAGCCAAGATATATTACCGAGTCAGCGAACAGCCATTTGGCAGTTAGTTACTCTCGCGTGTGAGCCTATGTTGGTCGACCAAGAGTATGACTTTAAAGCGAGTGGTTTAGCGCAGAGGTTACGAGAAGCGGGCACGATATTGAGCATGGAGCAAGACTATTGGCATACACCGCCCGCTGACGCAATTTTCTTGCACCGGAAAATAGCGGGGATGTATCTGCTAGCCGCTCGCCTCGAAGCCAAAGTGAATATTCATCGTCTTGTCACGCCATATCTGACACTCTAAGTGAGTATGAAATCATAATGTTCTGGTCATAGCTTCGCAGGTTCTCAAAGTATGACAGACACAAAAAAGCCACTCTTTTTGAGTGGCTTTCTATTAACTGAACATCGAGAAGCATCAAGCTTGCTGTTGTTTCAACTCTTGTTGTGCTTCTTCTTCGATAAGCGCGTCGACGATAACCGCACACGCTGCATCACCAGTGATGTTAAGTGCTGTACGAATCATATCGAAGATACGGTCTAGAGCGAACAGTAGCGGTAGACCTTCAATTGGAATACCAGCAGCCAGAAGAACAGCGACAACAAGGAAAGAAGGACCTGGAACACCCGCCTGGCCAACCGCACCCAGTGTAGAGGTCACGATGATCGCGATGTAAGCGCCGATACCTAGGTCGATATTGAATAGCTGAGCAAAGAAGATTGCCACTAGACCGTAGTAAATTGCGTTACCAGACATGTTGATGGTTGCACCTAGAGGCAGAACAAACGACGCGGTAGAGTTTCTTACGCCTAGTTCATTTTCAACGGTATCCATTGTTACAGGAAGCGTCGCCATAGATGACGCTGTTGATAGTGCAACCGCTTGTGGTTTCTTCATAGCAACAAGGAATTTTTTCGCTGAAGTCTTAGTGAAGATATGCACCATTAATGGGTAAGCGATGAAGCCGAAGATCATGA
This sequence comes from Vibrio sp. TRT 29B02, assembly GCF_050113655.1. Lineage (NCBI taxonomy): Bacteria > Pseudomonadati > Pseudomonadota > Gammaproteobacteria > Vibrionales > Vibrionaceae > Vibrio > Vibrio sp. TRT 29B02. The sequence continues at coordinate 11,180 of NZ_JBNJOJ010000002.1, read as the reverse complement.
TAGCGGCAACGTAAACAACGAATAGTTTGAAGACGACCATTAGCGCGCCAAAACCAAACGTACCGACCGCTTCAGCCATCAGACCGAATACACCAATTGGAGCAATGATCATGACTTTGTTGATCATCCATACCATTGCATCAACAATACAGTTCACGCCATTCATGATTGGTTCGCGACGCTCTTTTGACTGCTTAGAAATTGCAATACCAAAGAACATACAGAAAACCAGAATCTGAAGGATGTTTGCTTCGTTAAGTGATTGGAAAACGTTAGTTGGGATCATACCAGTAATGGTTGCCCAGAAAGTAGGTAGCTCACCTTTAGAAGCGTATTCTGCTGAGAACATGCCTTCAACGCCTGATACGTCGATGCCAAGTCCAGGCTTGAATACTTCACCCATAAACAGCGCAAGTGCAACGGCTAATGCTGAAGTTAGACCGAAGTAACCTAAAGTTACTAGACCCACTTTACCAGCAGACTGGCTGTTACCTAGGCCTGCCGCACCTGAGATCAGGGCAACCGCAACTAAAGGAATAACCAGCATTTTGATTAGGTTAATAAAAATCGCACCAAGTGGAGCGAACATGGTAGCGCTGTCACCCATGAAGGCACCAACGGCAGTACCCAGGATCATGGCAATAACGACTTGTACGCCAATGTTGCTTAGTAAATTCTTTTGTTTTAACACTTCCATAACCTCTGTGCTAAGAAAATTTAAATTCCTAGAATTACCCACCAAGAGAAAACTTGTAATTGGATAATAATTTCGTCGTGAGTTGTACACTTAATTTTTACATTTAGCAATATCGAACAGGGCATGTTGAACGGATTATTCGATGATTTATTGACGAGTGCTAATTTTTTGCTCAATAGCAACCGTTTGCTATTTGATGTGGTGATGGTTTGGGGTGAAATGATTGCTTGTTGCGGCTGTTTAGCAGTGGCAACAAAGGGTGGGGTTTGTTAAAAAAAAGATCAGCTTTTTATGCTTGATAAGAAGCTGATCTCATAGAAGTTTAGATGGCTAACACGTTACTTATGTGTTGCTGACTTCATTGAAGAAACAAAGTTTGCCAGTTGATTTAACATTTGTTGTGGGTCATCAAGGTTATTTTCGATGATCTTGACCACCGCAGAGCCCGAAATCGCCCCCGCAGCACCAGATTCAATCGCCTGCTTTACCTGAGCGGGTTCTGAAATACCAAATCCTAGCAACGCTGGTGGCGCATCAAAGCGTTTTAGTTTCTCTAGCATGTCACCAACGGGCATGTTGGCTTTGGTTTCTGCACCAGTAACACCAGCTCGAGAAAGTAGGTAGGTATAGCCACCACCCAATTGAGAAACTTGCTTAAGCGTCTCGTCACTCGCTGTTGGCGGTGCGATAAAAATTGGATGAATGCCAAACTTTTCAGCCGCAGCGACAAACTCGCTACTTTCGTTGGTCGGAACGTCTGCGATAAGCACAGAGTCAATACCTGCATTCGCGCAGCGTTGGTAAAAGTTATCTATTCCACGTGAGTAAACTAGGTTCGCGTACATAAGCAGACCAATTGGTAGATCTGGATATTTGCTACGAATCTTCGCGATCATATCAAAGCAGATATCAGGTGTTGCACTCGCCTCAAGAGCACGAATGTTCGCTCCTTGAATGGTAGGGCCGTCTGCCAGAGGATCTGAGAATGGAATACCTAACTCAAGGGCATCTGCACCAGACTCAACCAAGGTTTCCATGATTTTGAATGACTGCTCAGGATTAGGATCGCAAACCGTTACGAACGGAACGAAAGCACCTTGATTGGCATCGTTTAAGCGCGTGAATAGCTTTTCATAACGGTTCATTAGATCGCTCCTTTTTGTTGCAGAATGTCATGGACAGTGAAAATATCTTTATCGCCACGACCAGAAAGGTTTACCACAAGTAATTGTTCTTTTTCAGGGTTTTCACGTGCCATTCGTAACGCGTGAGCTAATGCGTGAGATGATTCTAACGCTGGAATAATCCCTTCGTTACGTGCTAGCTCTTGAAATGCTTCCAGTGCTTCATCGTCCGTTACGTTATCGTATTCAGCTCGACCAATAGCGTTCAAGTAAGCATGCTGTGGACCTACAGAAGGGAAGTCTAGGCCGGCAGAGACAGAGTACGACTCTTCAACTTGGCCATGCTCATCCTGCATCAAGGGGGCTTTCATACCAAAGAAGATACCTGTTTTACCATGTTTCAGTGGTGCGCCATGTTGGTCAGTATCGATACCCTTACCAGCAGGTTCAACACCGATCAGGCGAACACTCTCTTCTTCAATGAAATCGGCAAACATCCCAATAGCGTTTGAACCGCCTCCGACACAGGCGATGACCGCATCTGGGAGACGTCCTTCACGAGCCAAAATCTGGTTTTTGGTCTCTTCACCGATCATGTGTTGGAACTCGCGAACTATGGTTGGGAATGGGTGAGGGCCTGCCGCAGTGCCAAGGAGGTAGTGTGCTTCTTCATAACTGGCAGACCAGTCACGCAATGCTTCGTTACAAGCGTCTTTGAGCGTCGCTGAGCCAGAGTGAACTGGAATGACTTCTGCACCCATAAGTTTCATGCGGAATACGTTAGGGCTTTGACGTTCGACGTCTTTCGCACCCATGTAAACACGGCACTTGAGACCAAGTAATGCACATGCAAGAGCGGTAGCAACACCGTGTTGACCTGCACCGGTTTCCGCGATGATTTCGTGCTTACCCATGCGTTTTGCTAGCAGAGCTTGTCCTAACACTTGGTTAGTTTTGTGTGCACCACCGTGCAGTAGATCTTCACGTTTTAGGTAAAGTTTGGTTTTGGTGCCTTTGGTTAAGTTACGCGTCAAGGTCAAGGCAGTCGGACGGCCTGCATACTCTTGGAGCAGAGACATGAATTCGCTTTGGAACTCAGGGTCTTGTTGTGCGTCGATAAATGCTTGTTCAAGCTGATCCAGAGCTGGAACGAGAATTTGTGGTACATACTGACCACCATATTCGCCAAAGTAGGCATCAAGTTTTGCCATGGTGTTTAATTCCTTTAATTTTGTCCAACGTGAAGCAACTCACGTCGCTGATAATTTAGTAGTTTCTAATCGCAATAAAAGCTTGTTCGAGTTTGTCTGCGTCTTTTTTGCCCGGAGAGTGTTCCACGCCTGAGTTAAGGTCGAGTCCAAGGCATCCTTGCTCGGCCGCTTTTTGAGCGTTGAAAGGAGTGATACCGCCCGCGAGCATGACTTTGGATGGGTCGCCAATTAACGACCAGTCGAACACTAGGCCAGTCCCGCCAACTTGCGCACCGACTTTGGTATCGAGTAAATGGCGGTCGATGTTTTCACTCAGTAGGACAGGAACGGATTGACTCACACCATACGCTTTCCAAATTTCTACTTGTGGTGGCAGTGCGGACTTCAGTTGATTTACAAATGCTTGGTCTTCACTACCATGCAATTGAACAGCGGCTAAACCCAGTTCACACACGGTGTCGACTATGGTTTCTAGACGATGATTTTGGAACACGCCGACATAATTGAGCGGGGCTCCGCTCATTGTCAGACGTGCGCTTTCCTGATCGACGTAGCGTGGAGACTGTTCAACAAAAATTAGTCCGCCAAAAACGGCACCAGATTGATAGGCTTTCGCGGCATCGTTAGGGTGGGTGAGCCCACAGACTTTGTTCTCGCCCATGGTCACTTTACGAACTGCAAGTTCTAAGTCATCTTCAGCCATTAATGAACTGCCAATCAAGAAACCATCGGCATATTGGCTAAGGTCACGAACTTGCTGATGAGTATAAATTCCTGATTCAGAGATAATAACGGCATCAGGTGCGAGCTCACGGATGGTTGGAGCAAGTTGTTTGGTACGGTTCAAATCCGTTGTAAGGTCGCGTAGGTTACGGTTGTTAATGCCAATCACTTTTGCGCCTAATGCGACAGCACGTTGCAACTCTTCCTCATTGCTAACTTCGGTCAGGACACCCATATCAAGAGAGTGAGCGACTTCAGCTAACTCAACATATTCGTTGTCATCCAATACCGATAACATCAGCAGGATGGCATCAGCGAAGTAGTGGCGTGCAAGGTAAACCTGATAGCGATCAATCATGAAGTCTTTACACAGAATAGGCTGCTTGGCTTGCTTCCTCACCTGAGGTAAAAACTCAAAGTTACCTTGGAAGTACTTCTCATCAGTCAGTACTGAGATTGCATCCGCATGGTTGTTATAAACATTAGCAATGTAATCTAGGTCGAACTCTGCACGGATTAAGCCTTTAGAAGGAGATGCCTTCTTACATTCCGTAATAAAGACGGTTTTTTGTTGATTGAGCGCCTGATAGAAACTGCGATCAGATGCAACCAGTGTATCTTTGAAGGAGGCTAAGGGTTGGGCTTGCTTACGTTCAGCGACCCATTGATGCTTGTCTCTAACAATTTTTGCCAATACTTCTGCCATCTCAGCTTCTTTCACTGAAACGTGCTCGGATAATTTATCTTTCACCTGAGTCATTGTGCTTACCTTGTACTGCCGTTGTTATGCATGTGTTGCGAGTTGCTGAACTAACTGATACGCCTTACCGGAGTTCATCGCTTCGATGGCTTGTTGTGTGTTTGCTTTGAGATCTTCATGACCAAATAAACGCATCAAAAGCGCCACGTTGACGGCTACAGCACCTAACTGAGCGTTGGTTCCCTTACCAGTCAGCATATTGGTAATGATCGCACGGTTTTCTTCAGGAGATCCCCCCTTGATTGCTTCAAGAGGGTACGCCTCAAGACCAAAGTCAGCTGGTGTCAGGCTGTACTCATGGATCTGACCATCTTTAATCTCAGCGACGGTGGTTTTGCCATGAATCGCTACTTCATCTAAGCCGCTACCGTGGACAACCGCGGCGCGTTTCATCCCCATCTGCAACATGGTTTCTGCGATAGGGCGAACCAGCTCCTCACTATAGACGCCCATCAGCTCAATGTTAGGGCGAGCAGGGTTAATCAACGGGCCCAAAATGTTAAAGATTGTTCGAGTTTTCATGGTTTGGCGAACAGGCATTGCGTGGCGAACACCAAGGTGGTATTGCGGCGCAAATAAAAATGCTACGCCTAGTGTATCGACCGCAGCTCGCGTGTCTTCGGCACTCATTGCTAAGTTGATACCGAATGAATCAAGCAGATCTGAACTGCCTGATTTACTAGAGACACTGCGGTTGCCATGCTTTGCCACTTTTAATCCACATGCCGCTGCCACAAATGCCGCTGTGGTAGAAATGTTGATTGTGTCGTGACCGTCTCCCCCTGTGCCGACGATGTCAGCAAAGTCGTAGTCTGGGCGTGGAAATGGATTGGCGTTAGCGAGCAAAGCCTTAGCAGCGCCAGCGATCTCGTCGGGTGTTTCACCTTTGATTTTCAGAGCGGTCAATGCTGCCGCCATTAAAATAGGGTCTAATTCGCCGCGAATAATCACGTCAAATAACTGTTGGCTCTCATGCTGAGTTAACGACTGCTGTTCGTAGAGCTTACTAATAATCTGTTCCATGATTTTCTTCCTTATTTATTGTTCTTTTCTAGAGCCCATTCAATGGCATTCGCAAGCAATGTTGCGCCATATGTTGTCATGATTGACTCAGGGTGGAACTGGAATCCACATACCTTGTCTTGTTCTTGTACTACAGACATAACCAAACCATCAACCTCTGCGGTAATAGTCAGCGTTTCAGGCACCTTGGTTGCGACAAGTGAATGGTAGCGTGCAATCGCCAACGGTGATGGCAGTCCTTGGTAAGTCGCATGGTTTTCGTGCTCCATCATCGAAACTTTACCGTGGATGATTTCGCCAGCGCCCGCGACAATGCCGCCGTAGGCTTCCACAATGGCTTGGTGCCCGAGACAGATGCCAATCATTGGCACCTTACCTTTTAAGCGCTGAAGAATCTCAGGCATCGAGCCAGCTTCAGAGGGTGCGCCCGGCCCGGGAGATAAGAGTACGACGGGATTGTCGAGTTCGGCAACGGCGCTTTCAATCGCTTGGGCAGAAATGCTATTGCGGTATACCGTGACCTGATGACCAAGAGAACGAAATTGGTCGACCAAGTTGTAAGTGAACGAATCAAAGTTGTCGATGAATATGATATTTGCCATCTCGATGCTACTCCTTGTGTGCTGCTTGAATAGCAGAGATTACTGCTTGTGCCTTGCCACGTGTTTCATCGGCTTCGCTTTGTGGGTCAGAATCAAATACCACCCCTGCGCCAGCCTGAACCTGTGCAATGCCATTTTCAACGTACGCAGAACGAATAACGATACAAGTATCTAGCGTACCTTCGCCCGTTAGATAGCCCACCGCACCACCGTAACTGCCACGTCGGGCTTGTTCGACATCGCGGATTAACTGCATTGCGCGAATTTTAGGAGCGCCGGTTAGTGTTCCCATATTCATGCAAGCTTGGTAAGCGTGTAGGGCATCCAAGTCATCGCGAAGTTGCCCAACCACGCGAGACACTAAGTGCATGACATGGCTATAGCGATCAACCTTCAACAGATCGGCAACGTGACGTGTACCTGGTTGAGAGATACGTGCTACGTCGTTTCGTGCTAAGTCGACTAGCATCATATGCTCAGCGTTCTCTTTTTTATCGGTACGCAGCTCAAGTTCAATTCGGCTATCGAGATCGAAATCAATCTCTCCGTTTGCGCGTTTGCCACGACGACGAGTACCGGCAATAGGGTATATCTCGATTTGATTGGTATGAGTTTCGTATTTAAGTGCGCTTTCTGGTGACGCGCCGAACAGGGTAAACAACTCATCTTGCATGTAGAACATGTAAGGACTTGGGTTGCTTTGCTTCAATGCTTTGTAAGCGGCAAGAGGCGACGGGCAAGGTAATGTGAAGCGGCGAGAAGGTACAACCTGAAACACATCTCCCTTGACGACATATTCTTTGAGGTCGCGAACAATCTGGCAGAAGTCTTGATCAGATATACTTGGTGTCGCGGTGGTATCGCTGACCAACGTCGCTTTTGGTAATGGCTTGAGCTCTGCACACTGTTGGCGGATAGAGTCAAGGCGTTGCTCTAGTTGAGTTGGATTCGAAGTGTCCGCAAATAGTGTCGCTTGCAGTTCACAAGATTGCTTCTGATGATCGACCACGAGCAAGGTTTCGGCCACATAGAACACATAATCTGGGCATTGATTCGTCGCTTCTGCATCGCCTAAGGGTTCGAAATTCGCCACAAGATCATAGGCAAACAGACCGCCGATAAAAATGGCGTGTTTGTGTAGCGAGTCGATATCAAAGCTATGTTGAATCAAACGTAAGGCATCAAATGATGAGGCCTCACGCAGACGAGAATCCTCGTCAATCGTGTCATAAGGCGTTGTAAAATGGAGGACCAACTGATTGCCATCAAACGAGTGTTCGATATTCGCTTGGATATTGTTGGTGAGGTGAGTAAGTAGGTTTTTACCGTTCTCCGTTAAGGCTGTCATGGTCACGGTATGGCCAAAACAGACAATGCGAACAGCTGAATCTACGATAAGCAGACTTTGCAGATCCTGTTTCGAATCAATTTCTGCCGACTCTAACAGTAAGCTATCACTTTTGTGTTCACATAAGGTGTGAAACAACTGTGTTGGATCTTCGGCATAAGGTGCGGTGGTTCGAAGCAGTTCGATAGCGCCTAGCTTTTTGATTTCAATGGCCTTGTTCACCAGACCTCCTTATCTCTAAAAATAGTTTCCTGCCTACATAGTCGCATAAAGCGCACAGTCGCCCAATCAAGTTTCGGTTAAATTTGTCCATTGTTTGAGCAGTTAGATGTGAGACAGATTACAAAACAAAAAAGCCCGCTTCGGCAGCGGGCTTTTGAACATGCTTTTCACTTATTAAAAGTACACGTTAGCCCACCAAGAACTTGTCCAAGTGCGCCACCAAGCAAGATCTACTGCTCTATTATTAATAGAGTGAGCAGTAACTTTTGCTTTTTGCTTTTGTTGGATGTCTTGTAACATAGTGAGCCTTAAATCAGGTACTTCGTATTTGTGTACTAGTTAACTAGTGCAGAGGTAAAAAGTCAACCAAAAAAACTAAAATTATGCGAATTGATTTACATAGTCACACTACAGCCTCAGACGGACGATTACCTCCCAATGAATTAATCGATAGAGCATTGAGCTTTCAGCTTGAAGTTTTAGCGATCACTGACCATGACACGGTCGATGCACTGGAGCCTGCACATCAGTACATAAAGCAAAATAATTTACCGCTGACACTGATCAACGGGATTGAAATTTCCACTGTGTGGCAAAACAAAGATATCCATATTGTTGGATTAAACATCGATCCCCACTCTCAAGCGCTCACTGACTTGATTGAGCAGCAAAAGAAGCATCGAGAAGGTCGTGCGGAACTGATCGCCAGCAGGTTGGCTAAAGCCACTCGAGAAGGCGTGTTGGAAGAGGTGAAGGTTATTGCAGGCGACGCACCAATTACCCGAGCGCACTTTGCCAAATGGCTGGTGGATAACCAATATGCGAAGACCATGCAGCAGGTCTTTAAAAAGTACCTAACTCGTAACAATCCAGGGTACGTGCCCCCAACATGGTGCTCGATGAAAGACGCGATTGACGCGATTCATCAAGCCGGAGGGCATGCGGTACTCGCGCATCCGGGGCGCTATGATCTAACGGCAAAATGGATCAAGCGTCTGTTAACAGCCTTTACTGAAGCCGGTGGTGACGCGATGGAGGTCGCACAGCCGCAACAAGCTCAACAAGAAAGGCGCAACTTGGCAGATTATGCTATACAATACAAACTATTAGCTTCGCAAGGTAGCGACTTCCATTATCCATCTCCTTGGATGGAGCTAGGTCGAAATTTATGGTTGCCATCGGGTGTTGAACCCGTATGGAAGGATTGGGGTATTGAACCTTCGGCAACAGATTCAGCCCATATTGAATAACTATAGAGTCGAGAGACTCGATAATGAGGAATTACAATGAGCCAGTTTTTTTACGTTCATCCAGAAAACCCACAGGCTCGCTTGATCAATCAGGCTGTAGCAATCATTCGTAACGGTGGGGTAGTGGTTTACCCGACCGATTCAGGCTACGCACTTGGTTGTCAGCTTGAAAATAAACAAGCATTGGAGCGTATCTGTCAGATACGTCGCTTGAACGACAAGCACAACTTTACTCTATTATGTCGTGACCTGTCAGAGATCTCTTTATACGCTCGAGTAGACAACACGGCATTTCGTCTACTCAAGAATAATACACCGGGGCCTTACACTTTTATTTTTAAAGGGACTAAGGAAGTACCACGTCGCCTAATGAATGCAAAGCGTAAGACGATCGGTATTCGTATTCCAGACAACCGCATTGCGCTTGATCTACTTGAAGCGTTAGGTGAACCATTGATGTCGACTTCTCTTATCCTACCGGGTAACGAAGTGACGGAATCTGATCCAGAAGATATCCGCGATAAGTTGGAACATGCGGTTGACTGCATCCTTAACGGTGGTTATTTGGGTGAACAACCAACCACTGTGGTTGATTTTAGTGAAGACGAACCTGTGATTGCCCGTGTGGGTACTGGAGATCCTGCACCGTTCGAGTAATCAAAAGTACGTGATTTTTAGCACACTTTTTGCGATAATGTGCGACCGCGATTTTTGGTCGCACTTGTTTATTCGACGTCTGAGAAGACGACACATAGGTAGATAAATGAACGAAAAACTACAGAAAGTATTAGCCCGAGCTGGTCATGGCTCTCGTCGCGAACTAGAAGCTTTGATTAAAGCAGGTCGCGTGAGTGTGAACGGTGTCGTTGCTAAGCTTGGTGAACGACTAGAAGATGAAAACGCAGTTGTGCGTATCGATGGTCATACTGTTTCTGCTAAAGCGCAGGAAGAAGTGATCTGTCGAGTACTCGCATATTACAAGCCAGAAGGTGAACTGTGTACTCGTCATGACCCAGAAGGTCGTCGTACTGTATTTGACCGTTTGCCTAAAATCCGTGGCTCTCGCTGGATTTCAGTTGGCCGTTTAGATGCCAACACATCAGGACTTCTGCTTTTCACAACAGATGGTGAATTGGCAAACCGTTTGATGCACCCAAGTCGTCAAGTAGAGCGTGAATACTTAGTACGTGTCTTCGGCGAAGTAACGGAACAAAAAGTGAAGAATCTAGTTCGCGGTGTTGAACTAGAAGATGGTATGGCGCGTTTCGAAGACGTTGTTTACGCGGGTGGTGATGGTATGAACCACACTTTCTACGTAGCCATCAACGAAGGTCGTAACCGTGAGGTTCGTCGTTTGTGGGAATCTCAAGATACCACGGTTAGCCGCCTTAAACGTGTACGCTACGGTGATATCTACCTAGATAAGAAATTGCCTCGTGGCGGCTGGATGGAACTGGATCTTAAAGAAGTAAACTACCTACGTGAATTGGTAGAACTTCGTCCTGAACGTCAAACGCTTCTTGATGAGAGCAAATCAAACTCATCACGTAAACGTGAGCGTTCACGCAGCCAAAAAATCCGTCGTGCGGTTAAACGTCACGAAGAGCGCGTGAACAGTACTGGTGGGCGTAGCAACAACCCATCACGTCGTAAACCGAAGAAAAGCTCAGGTCAGCAAGGTGTTCGTAATAAACAGCGTTAATTGAACGTTGAGATTTTAAAACACAACTCCTATCACTTACAGTGGTTTGAACGCACTGGATAGCGAACCATACGCTTACAAACGGCCCTCAATTGGGGCCGTTTTTCGTTCTATCGTGTTACAGCCAATACCCGCTATCAGCCAAACGACCGATGCAGCAGGCAGTTACCCGCTCATTGGATGTATCGGACGGCGGTTGAGGTTAAAGTACAGCGGTATCGAGCCTTCCATCGACCCCTCTGTAGCAGTGGGGTATTTTCTGATTTTTCATCATTTGTGATGGTTCACAGTCTCCTCGGTGCATTTCTTGCTTCCGGGCAACTTTTTGCTCGACCTGAGCAAGATCTTGCTCGATTCGAGCAAAAAGTTGCTCAGCTTGTATATTAACAAATACTTAAATTGTTGAAATATATACATTTTCATTTTGGCACGCTTTTTGACTAAGAGTGAGTGTTATTACACACAACCTCTAAGGATTTTACTATGCCAACTCCATGTTATATTTCTATCGACGGTGA